>JALSYJ010000163.1 GCA_027071965.1 Robiginitomaculum sp.
CACTCGACGAACTAAAAGAAATGGTGCATAAGGCGCCAGCTTATGAGCCGGACCTGCCGGTTGAGACCGCGCTGGCCGACATCCCGGCGCTGGCCGTAACCGACAATCAGGCTGACAACATTTGCCAAGGGCGGGCTGTTTTGGCTCCTGATCATCTGATCGCAAAGCATGGAAATGAAACCGTGATTGCGGCCAAAAAGTCTGGAGTTTTGCTGGCCCTGATGAAGTTGCAAGACGGGTATTTGCATCCGTTTCGCGTGTTTAATCTTATTTGAGGAGAAACCGATGTCGATTACAGTCGAAAAAAAAGCCAAACTGATCAAAAAGTTTGCACAAAGCAAAGGTGATACAGGTTCACCAGAGGTACAGGTAGCAATTCTAAGTGAACGTATTTCAACTCTAACCGAGCATTTCAAAACCCACAAAAAAGACAATCATTCACGTCGTGGGCTGCTCACCATGGTGGCGACTCGCCGCAAGCTGCTCGATTATCTAAAGAGCAAATCAGAGCCTCGTTATCAGGCACTGATCAAGGAATTGGGCTTGCGTCGCTAATTCTGGCGACCAGCTATTTCCAGATTACAAATAAAAGACATGATCGCATGGGGCGGTCACTTGTCTTGTTAGGAAAAATAGATGTTTAACATACATAAAGAGACTATTGACTGGGAAGGCCGACCGCTGACCCTTGAAACCGGGCGTATTGCCCGTCAGGCACAAGGAGCGGTACTGGCCACCTATGGCGAAACCAGCGTTCTGGCTGCTGTTACTTTTGCAAAAGAGCAAAAACCGGGAATGGACTTTTTTCCATTAACCGTAAGTTATACCGAAAAATATTATGCCGCCGGACGTATTCCTGGCGGCTTTTTCAAACGTGAGGGTCGCCCAACTGAAAAAGATACGTTGACCTCGCGTCTTATTGACCGTCCGATTCGCCCGCTTTTTAAGGACGGCTTTAAGAACGAAACACAAGTGATTTTGACTGTGCTAAGCCACGATCAGGAAAATGACGCTGATATTCTGGCCATGGTTGCCGCATCGGCGGCGCTGTCAATCTCTGGCGCGCCATTTATGGGGCCGATTGCCGGAGCCCGTGTGGGTCTGGTTGGTGATGAATATATCGTAAACCCGACATTTGATGAAATGGCCGAGACCGATCTGGACTTGGTGGTTGCCGGAACTAAAAGCGCGGTAATGATGGTGGAAAGCCAGGCCAGTGAACTGTCCGAAGATGACATGTTGGGCGCAGTTATGGCCGGGCATGATGCTATGCAGCCAGTGATCGAAATGATCGAAAAACTGGCCAAAAAAGCCGGAAAACCCATGTTTGAGTTTGAAAGCCCGGACTATTCAAAACAAAAGGCAGCAGCAAAGAAGCTGGTTGGTTCAGCTATTACCAGTGCTTATAAGCTAAAAGACAAGGTAGAGCGTCAGGACGCTATTGCCGCTGCCAAGGCCACGGCCTATGAGCAATTGGGACAAAGCGAGGCAAACCCTGATGGTATTGACGAAGCCATTTTGGCGAGTGTTCTAAAATCCATAGAAGCGGATGTGCTGCGCGGCTCCATTATTAAAACCAAGAAGCGTATTGATGGCCGCAAGCTCGATGAAGTTCGTCCAATCATTGCCGAAACCGGGGTTTTGCCGCGCACTCATGGAACATCCTTGTTTACACGGGGCGAAACGCAGGCGCTGGTTGTTGCTACTTTGGGCACCTCTGAAGATGAGCAAATGATCGACGGCCTTGACGGTTTGACCAAAGAAAACTTTATGCTGCATTATAATTTCCCGCCATATTCCGTTGGTGAAGCGCGGCGCATGGGCCCTCCGGGACGCCGGGAAATTGGTCATGGCAAGCTGGCCTGGCGGGCGCTTAAGGCGGTTTTGCCAAGCAAGGAAGATTTTCCATACACCATTCGCCTAGTTTCCGAGATCACTGAAAGCAATGGCTCCAGCTCTATGGCCAGCGTTTGTGGTGGCTCTTTGGCGATGATGGATGCCGGGGTTCCTTTGGCCCGTCCGGTTTCGGGCATTGCCATGGGTCTTATCAAAGAGGGCAAGGGTCTTGCTATTTTGTCTGATATTTTGGGCGATGAAGATCATCTTGGCGATATGGATTTCAAAGTGGCCGGCACGGAAAAAGGTATCACTTCTTTGCAGATGGATATCAAAATTGCCGGTATTACCGAAAAAATCATGCAGGACGCTTTGGAACAGGCCAAGGGCGGCCGCATGCATATTCTTGGTGAAATGAACAAGGCGCTGTCTGACTCCAGAGCTGAGGTTGGGCAATATGCTCCGCGCATTGAAACCATGCAGATATCCAAAGATAAAATCCGCGATGTTATTGGTTCTGGCGGCAAGGTCATTCGCGAGATCGTTGAGGTCTCTGGTGCCCGTGTCAACATTGACGATGAAGGCATTATCAAGGTTGCTTCTTCTGATGCCGAAAGCATCAAAAAAGCCTTTGATATGATCAAGGCCATTGTATCTGAACCCGAAGCTGGCGTGATTTATGATGGCACTGTGGTCAAAGTCATGGATTTTGGGGCTTTTGTGAACTTCTTTGGCCCCAAAGACGGCCTTGTTCATATCAGTCAATTGGCCGCTGAGCGGGTAAATTCCACCTCTGATGTGGTAAAAGAAGGCGATAAGGTCAAAGTCAAAGTGCTTGGTTTTGATCGCGGTAAAGTTCGTCTTTCTATGAAGGAAGTCAATCAAGAAACCGGTGAAGACATCGGCGAAAAAACTGACGACTAATCAAGACTTAAAATACAACAATCTGAAAAGCCTCGCTCTAAAACAGCGGGGCTTTTTTGAGCATTTTTAGCAAAAGTGGAAACCGGTTTTGCGGCCAAAAATGCGATAAACAAAGATTTGCATTTTTAGCAAAAGTGGGAAGGTTTTTGTGCGCTACCGCCTATCGGCTACTTGAGCACGGGTTTTGTGCTACCGCTTCGCTATTTTAAGGACGGGTTTTGCGGTTGAATAAATGCGACCAGGCAATGAAATGGGTAAATATTTTACTACACCCCACTGGCTTTGATCGATAGTGCATGGATCAATCCTGCCAGTTCTTCTTTTAGCACCTCATTTATTGCCCGGTGTCGGGCCAAAGGGGTTTTGCCGGTAAAGGCTTGCGCTTTAATTTCTACGGCAAAATGAGTTTCGCCTTCTGGCCTAGCTCCGGCATGGCCTTTGTGTAAATGGCTTTGATCAATTACTTGCAGAAATTCCGGAGCAAAGGCAGACTGCAGTTTTTGCTGGATTTTATCGGCCATTTTGTTCATTTCTGTCATTCTCCGTTTTAATGTGCGCTTATGGTTATCATATAGGTAGGCAAATGAGTGA
>JALSYJ010000164.1 GCA_027071965.1 Robiginitomaculum sp.
CGCAAATGCGACGGGCGGGCTGCTCCACCCCGCGACAATAATTATACCGAACCCTAAGGCCCGGTAGCAGGTTTGTTTTGTCGCAAATGCGACGGGCGGGCTGCTCCACCTAAATAGCAAGCGTGTTGTAGCGGTTTATTTCAACTTGTGAAGAGGGTATTTTACAAAACCTCTGAATTGTTAAAATATCTCAAGCCGCACGCCGCTGAGGCATTCCATTTAGCATATCCGAACGAACATCGGTTCTTGCGGAGCGCATGGCGGCCATAAATGTACCTTCCACCAGACTCACCTTAACATCATAGCCCTTCTCAATCCAATATGCTTCGATTCTGTTCTTCAAATCGCGAGCGCCTTCCGCATTGCAGAAATCACCAGTCATTATGATAGTCCTTGAATTGCTATGTTAAAAGCCAAACACAGTAGAAAGCTACTGTATGAAACCTGATTATTAGTTTTCTTACACAAGGTCAACACATTTCTTATATTAAACTTTCATAATATACGAAAAACTTTTACTCACACAGAGAATTCGCCCCCTACGACCCCAAATACAGTCGTTATGCACAGTAATCGCGCCTTCAACCCGATAGGAAACACCCTTTACCTAATTTTGCTTATAGAAAATCACAAAAAAACTTATAAAAGCCCTATCTATTGAGCCGATTGTGTGCTTAGGTCAAAGACAGGGGGAATAGCACAATGGTAATTGGCATGAGAATCAAACATGCCCGCAAGAAAAAACAATACAGTCAGGCACAGCTGGCTGATATGGTAGGCGTGTCACAACCAACCATAGGGAACTGGGAAAGCGGAAACCATGTTCCACGGTTAAATACAATGGGCGACCTTGCTGATGCTCTTGGGGTTAAACGACTATGGTTGATTAGCGGGATTGAAAAGTTTGACGACCAAAACAACCCCGACTCGTCGTCTGGAGCAGGATTAGAAAACCCCTATCTGACCACCCCTATTGTTCATGTGGCGGTGCACGCATGGCCAAAACGATCTGATGATTTATTTCAGAGCCCTGCTGATCGTTATATACCAGCATCCTTGTGGGCGCTTCAGCCATTTGCCCTTGAGGTTACAGATGAAGCCATGTCGCGGGAGTTTTCCAGTGGCACGCTGGTAATTTTTGACGCAGCACGCACTGAACTCATTGATGGTCAGTTATATTTATTTAACTGGAATGGCTCCTTGCTGTTCAGGCGCTGGCGCAGCAACCCCAGCCGATTAGAGGCCGCCGCCATTCCTGGTAAATTTGAAACCATATTCCCTGATGGAGAGCCTGTGGTAATTGCCAGCGCGCTGCAGGCTGTTCGCGACCTGATCTGATTTTCTTCACATAGTTATTATGCACGGCTGCAGTAAAACGTGCCTGCATATGAAGATGTCTATTTGCGCACAAGATGTTCGTTGACAACCTTGTACCTGTCGCCAGTGCGGGGGCATACCATGTCATCACGCAACATCTCGCCACTGTGCGCCACCCAGCCGATCTGCTTGGCGGGAACTCCAGCCATCACCGCATGAGGCTTGACATCTTTCGTCACCACCGCCCCGGCGGCGATGAAGCAATATTCACCAAGCTCATGACCGCAGACGATCGTAGCATTGGCACCGATAGTCACCCCTTTACGCACCATAGTTTGCGCATATTCACTTTGTCTGTTTACTTCTGAGCGCGGAGTGGTGACATTGGTAAACACACAAGAAGGCCCACAAAACACGCCATCTTCCAAAACTACGCCCTTGTAAAGAGCCACATTGTTTTGAATTTTACAGCCATTGCCAACGGTAACCCCTGGCCCGGCCATAACATTTTGCCCCAAAGAGCAATTTTCACCAATAATCGTATCAGGCAATATATGGCAAAAATGCCAAATTTTAGTACCCTTACCAATGACAGCTCCTTCATCCACATATGAGCTTTCGTGACAGAAATAATCAGATTTAGATGACATGGTTTTCCCTGTTTTACTGATGCATTGCCAAGTGGTGGACACTATCCGGTTTTGCAATTTTCTCAAGCCCGTTAAATATTGCTACTGGGACTTTATCAGTTTGATAGATCATAACGATTCTATTTGAAAAACTTCTGCCCATTTTCCCAGAATATAAACCCGCCACAATTTGGTATTGTATGGAGTCTCTCCTTGCAAAATCTTCCTAAGATCAGAGCGTGTCTGTTCCTTGTTAAACAGTGAAGGGAACATGGTTAAAGTCTGCTCAACCCCCTGGCTCAACTCTTCTTTCCAGTATCCAGACAACCATTTACTTTCCGGAGCGGCAAAGCCGATTTTATCAGAACGAACTAGTATAGAGTCCGGCAAAACCCCCTGCATGGCAGCTCGCAAAACCGTTTTTGTAGTACTGCCGTCAAATTTGTGCTGCCCGCCCAATTCTAAACAGAATCCAGCAAGCTGCGGATCCAGAAATGGCACTCTTGCCTCTATTCCATGAGCCATTGAGTTTCTATCTTCAAATCGCAACAGGCTGGGCAGGCTGATCGAATAAGTCATCATTTTGCAAAGACTGGCGATAGAAATAATATCCGGCTCACCCTCGCGGCGCGTTGCGCTGTGCAAGACATCAGCCCGCCCTGACTCAAAAAAATCTGCAAAGGCATCTGCCTGTAACCAATGCGGCGGATTTGTTCTTCCCCGCAATTTGCGCCATAGCCGCAACAACCATCTAAGCGGCGAAGCCAAAAGTATTTTCGTAATTGCCAGCCGCAATTGACCATATACCGAATATCCATGCACAGACCTGCATTCGCGCACACTTCTCCACAGCCTCAGAAACCGGCCCTTCGCAATCAACTCCATGAAATAATAGACATAGCCGGGATGGTACCCGGCCAACAGCTCATCGGCTCCTTGGCCATCAAGCATAACTTTCATTTGAGCTTTTTGGGCTGCCGCAAATACCTCCCACTGCACAAGGATACTCATTGAGCCAAAAGGCTCATCTTGATGCCAAAGGAGTTTGGCAAGTGTAGGGGCAAGGCTTTTTATTTCCGGGCGCACAATATTTGCGTTGGTTGTCGGACAATGATGAGTCACAGCCTCGGCAAATCGCGCTTCATCCACGGTTTCGCCGGGGAAAACTGCAGTGAAGGTATTAAGCTCAATGTCACCGCCGCTGGCTACTTCGCAAACAATGGCCGAGCTATCCAGACCACCAGACAGGCACGAACCAACACGAACATCAGCACGCAAATGTCGCTTAACTGAGGCAGTGAAACGGTATTTAAACTCCGTTGCTGCGGCACTAAGCGACAATTTCCGTCGTGCAATTTTCCTGTCATGCCAACTTATTGGGTGCACAATTTGCAGATCTTCAGTGAAAGTAAAATCAATCAGCTTGCCACCTTGCAATTGAAAAATATTCTTGAAAAAGGTTTCAGGCAGATGATCGGTCAATCCACCTTCAAGAAAATCGAATGCCGCCTCCAGATTTAACTGGCGCCCGATATCAGGCAGCTCCAGTAATTGCTTGATTTCCGAGGCAAATGCTATGTTCTCGCCGTTTTGGTGATAATAAAGCGGTTTGATTCCGAACCGGTCTCTGGCTGCAAATATTCTTGCGGTTGACCGCTGGAAAATCACAAATGAGAACATGCCGCTGAGCCGTGAAAGCATGCTTGAATCCCATTGCATAAACGCCTTTAGCAAAACCTCGGTATCGCTGCTGGTTTCAAAATGGTGCCCAGCCTGTTCCAACTCCTCGCGCAATTCAATATAATTATAAATCGCACCATTGAACAACAAGGAATAATCACCGTCATTACTTTGAAATGGCTGGTTGGCCTGATCGGACAAATCTATAATTTTCAGCCGCGCAAAACCGAGACTAACCGGTTTTCCTGCTACTGTTTCAGTGTGCCAATGCAGCGCATCAGGTCCACGATGCCTCACCAAATCTATACTGGATCGAGGTGCCTTAAAACCAACAGAAAAGTACAAACCACACATGTCCTGCCCACTAAGTCCTTTGACACAATTTTTCAGACAGACCCAGTAAAACCTTACTCTCATTATCCCAGTTAAGAGTTTGGACAGCCTTGATTGAAGCTAGTTTATATTGGTCAACAAGCTGTTGATCCAATCGGTTTATTTGCTTGGCAATGATTTGTGGATCAAGGTCATTGACGGTTATTCCAGTCTTGTATTCGTTCGCAATTCTGGCCATTTCAGGCATGTTAGACACACAAATCGCCAGCCCAGCCATCATGTACTCAAAAATCTTGTTGGGCAAAGCATAAATTTCCTGAACTGAACTTCCACCCAAAAGCATAACTCCAACATCAGCTTCACTTGCTTTTGTTATTAGCTCAGAAAACGCAATCGGCGGCTCAAGTTTCACACGATCCGGGTCGGGAAGTTCATCAATCAATCCCTGCAACACCTGTAGATATCCCGCCCCAGACTCAGGCCCCCGTAACACTAGTGAGCGCCCATCTTGCCAATATTGCGCACTTGCAACCAATGCTTCCAGCCCGCGCCCTGGGCAAATAACTCCTTGATATAGCAGGTTAATACTGTCGCCTGTTTTGCGGAATTTCGGTCTTGTAAATGGTGGAATATTGCGAACCACAACCGGCGGCGGATCCAGTTGATAGCGGTTGGCCAGTGCATCACATATTCCTTGTGATACAGAGGTAACCGCATCAACCTTTCCTATACAATCACGCTCCACCGCTTTGACAAGCGGTTGCTGCCATTTCCTAAAGGCCTTGTTGCCTGGGAATTGATCAACCGCAAACTCATGACTGTCATATAGTATTTTGCCGCCTTTTTCAGCCTGTAACTTCATGGCAACCGGCAGCATATTCCAGTCATTTGCAATCCATAGATCACAGTCACTCACCTGCTTCTTAACAGTTTGATACAATAGCGGATAATGAGCAGATATATTCCAGAAAACTTTTTTATAACTGTTGGGGGCGAACCTTAAACCAAAGCGCAGTTGAAAATAATGCGCTAATTGATCAATAACACTTTGGCCTCTTTTCGCCCTGTTTGCCGCCTTGACCATCAGGCCCGCCAGAGCCTTGTGTATTGGTTTTAGTAATTTTGCGCCAACAAGAAGTACACTGGAAAATACTTTGCCTGCTTTGCTGATGGTTTTTGGTTTCGGGTTTAATGAGTATGGCTCTGGAATGTCTATTGCCAAATGCACCCACGGTAAATCCTCTGCACAGGGCTTATCCTGCCTAATACCAATTGTCGTTACCTTCCAGCCATCATCATAAAAGGCCTGAGCAGCTTTACGAATTCTGGGATCATTTTCAGTGACTGTATCACTTAGCATCACCACATGTTTTGCTGATAGAACCATAATTTCCCATTTTCAAAGCACGGCGATCAGGCCGATTGCCCAGTTACCATGGATAGCTAGTGCTTCACACTATCAAGCGATACAAGTTATTTCTATAATATCTTGCAATGGGTGTATATTGAAGCTGCATATGGCTTCAAAGTGCTCATATAAAACAATCTTGCACTTTCCCCGGTGGATAAGAGCCAGGGCAGGCGCGGGGGGCGTTATTGGACTGCCGGTTTATTTAACAGCAGGCTGGCGCGAAAAACCCTTTTGTTTTATTGGGTTTGAGAAAAATATTTACCTGTCAAAGAGCATTTTTGTCGGGGGCTTTGACCCAACCCTTCAATTATAACAGCTTTGGCAAGTGCGCGCAGCTTTTGCACTTATCCCCTACCCTCAAGGGTCAGTCAGTACTGCTTAGGGTCATTTAAGGGTCATCTGGTTATCAAAAAGTGCTGTTTTGGTGTGATTACAGGGTGGTGCAAGTATCACTTAAGGGACAGCGAAAATCTGCACTGACCCTAAGTGGTTCAATTTGCGGGTGGCAACTGCAGTTTCATCCGCAAACTCAGCTAAACAAACGAGTACAATTATCCGCATTGGCGGTTGGATTTTCTGCTGCCGGCAAGAGCTGAAATCTCATAACGCTTTATGACATACTTCGCAAAATAACCGTCAAATTTCGGTCGTTTTGTCCGATTCGTGTTGATATTCTGACAGAAAGTCCCGTATTCAGTCTCGAAGGCACAACAACATGCGCGGCAGGGACAAGCGGAAATATGAAGCGCAACTGGCTGTGTAGCGCAACACGGATGATCCTGTTATGGAGCTGGACGTTACCGATCGGAGTATCATTACTGGAAAGGGATGAATGATATGCACCGTTTTCATGAACGGCGCGTTGCACCTGAACCCTAGGAACAGCCGTAATTAGAAAAAGGTACAGATGTCCATATCAGAGTTTCTCCCAACATTTCCAGCTTGTCAAATGCTCGTATTATGAGTTTTGTTCCCTTGGTGCGAATATGAACATCATATAATTGCCTGGTTTCAGGGTCAAATATATGTCCGCTATCCCAGCGTTTTTGATCAGGGTTGAAAACCAGGTTGGATAGGATGGGAATATTACATAATTTTGCTGCATGTGCACTTAATTCAATATTGTTATCTATACCTGGGACAGCTCTGATGAAGCCGCAAAGCGCTTCAGATTCTTGTGAGCAAGATGTAATTTCCACCACTATCGTGCGGTCTTCACTTAGCCAATAGCCAAATAATTCACTATCAGCCATTATGCTGGATCGCCGGTCTTTTGCTGCTAATTGCAATCCGGGTAGAATTATAGCTGCAAAAATTGTTATGAAGATTGCCTGTTTCATTATTGTTTCGTACCTGTTGCTGTCACGGATGTGTCACAGCGCGGCTCATCATAACTGACGCGACCCCAGATTCCGGTTGCTGTTAATAATGGCTCATTTGTGTGTTCAAGAATGATATTGGTTCCTTTACTAATCAACATGTCGGTAATTATGGATAGCGGGTCGCCTGTAGCTGCGCTAATCGCCATATCAATAGATCTGTCCAGCTTGTTTTCCGGCGCATTTATAACGTCAATCCTGTCTGCATTGATGACCACCAAATTCACCTTGATGGTTTCCCCGGAACGAAAATCGTATAACTGACCTGAATACTCATCAGCATTATCAGTTGGTTTTATTTGCGTTAAAACATTGCTATTACATATTAAATTTCCCCAACGAGCCAAATCGGAAGTGCGTAAATATCGGGCAGTATTCTTGCCATTATAAGCAATCACTTTCCCGCAGTATTTTTTTGATTTTTTGCTGCACGGTTCTATTGATATAACAGAACTTGCATCTTGCATTTGCCAATACCCGATAAATGGCGGCGGGCTTGTTGGATCAGGTATGTCATTGCTTATAGTGGTGCAGCCCACCAAAAATATAAAAACCGCGCTGGATAAATTGAGCTTTTTTGTAATCATAATGATTACCTATTCAGGCTTGCAAGTGGGTAAGGCTCTGGCAGAGCAAATCCTGCGCGGGGGTGCTCGAATGAGCAAAAGCGGGACGTTAAGGAAACCCCACGCAGGATTTTTCTTATGATTCTGGTTAATCCGTGATTTTTTGCGCTAGAAGCGGAATAATGCGCCTACAAAAAACTGATTACTTTTCAAATCGCCCATTTTTGCCCGGCGATACTCAACCCGAACCCCGATATTTTCATTAATACCAAGTTCGGCACCGGCACCGAGCAGCAATCCACCAGAACGCTTGTTTGTAGAAAAACTTGCAGGAGTGGCGGTACTATTGGTTGCAACAAGGCTTTGCTTGGATGAAGCATAGCCGCCACGAGCAAAGACAAGAATATTTTCGGTTGCCAGAAATCCAGCCCGGACAGAAGCGTCAAGCGTCAAGCCATTGTCCAGTTTGAAATTAGCCGTACCTTTTAGTGCTGTTACATCTGATCCGCCACGAGCAATACCTGCCTCTGCGCCTACAACAAATTGATCAGAGACCCGCCAGTCATAACCGGCAAAACCACGGAAATTAAAGCCCTTGTCCGTATCTGTTAATTGCACACCACCTGGTGCAGTAATGCTTGCTCCATTACTTTGCAGCCCAAGTTGACCACCAAAAAACGGCCCTTCAAAATTGTCATCTGCAATTGCCATAGCTGGACTTGCTAATGCTATAGCTGTAGCCAAAGCGGTAATCTTAGTGATATTCATTTTTATCTCCATACTTGATGCCACCAATACGGTTGCATTGTTGTTTTATAAAACCTGACTGTCGGTATTCATTGCAGGAAGTGTGGAGATTATGTGGAGAGAAGACATCTTCATGAAACATTCATGAAACATTCATAAGAACTGCCAAAAGTTTGTAATTTTTAACTTAGAGTGTGTATGCGGAGACCCAGATACCTGACGTTAATAGGGGTAGTAAGACCATGAACAATTCACTTGTGCTGATTGCAGAGGATGACTTGGAGATATCTGAAATAATTGTTTCCTATCTGGAGCGCGCTGGTTTTCGGACAATCAGAGCAACAGACGGCGCTGTCACCATGGATCTGTTTAGGCAATTGGAACCGGATATTGTTCTTCTTGATGTGAATATGCCAAAGCGTGACGGCATTGAAGTGTTGCGTGAAATCAGACAACTTTCTGACACACCAGTTATTATGGTAACTGCCATGACTGAGGACATAGAGAAAGTTTCAGCTCTTAGGCTTGGCGCAGATGACTATGTATTAAAGCCATTTAACCCTCTTGAAGTGATTGAGCGTGTCAAGGCGGTGTTGCGCAGAACCAACGGACAGGTAAATGGCATCCGTTCTATCAGGGTTGGAATGCTGGAAATAAATCTTAACTCGCATGCAATTTTTGTATGCCTTGGAAACAACAAACACCACGTTGTCTTGACACAAACCGAGTTTGCCCTGATTGCCCACATGTCATCAATGCCCAAAAAGGCCTATGCGCGCTCGGAACTGGTTGATGCATGCCTTCCAGAAGGTAACGCTTTGGAGCGTACAATCGACAGTCATATCTCAAATGCACGAAAGAAGTTACAACTGGCCGGCGCCACGGGATTTCTCGAAACTATCAGGGGTGTTGGATATCGACTGGAGCCAATTTCTTGAGTCGCAAGAGCCTTACATTACGAACACAGCTTTCAATGGCTATGGTCTTTGCCGCTGTTCTTTCTGTATCGGTTTTCATTACCGGAATGGCTATATTTTATACTTCCATACAGAAACATTGGGTGAATAGCCTAAATGAAAGCAACCGTGAAACATTACTGTTTCTTATTGATAACAAGACTGTAAATGCAGATGCCCTGACCACCTTGATCAACATATTTTCTCTGCAATGGTCAGACCAATATTCCAAAATGGAAGTTTTTGCTTTGCTGGGTTTTGTACTGCTTGCTACTTTAATTTCAACCGTAATCGGAATTATTGTGGCCAAGCGGCTTAGTTTGCCAATTGAAGTGGTAAGGCACGCTGCCTTGCGGGTTTCTGATGGTGCTCTTGATTTTCAGGTTGATAAAAAAACCGGCGCTTCTACAGAGGCAGACGATTTGCTAAACGCCTTTAATGAAATGACATATTCGCTAAAAAAGTCTGAAAGAGAATCAAGAGAAACAACGGCTGCCATTGCCCATGAGCTTCGGACTCCGCTAACTATATTGCAAGGAAGGCTGCAAGGGTTGAAAGACGGTGTATTTGAGCCTTCCAATGATATATTTAGTGCATTGCTCGGGCAAGTTGATACCTTGTCGCATATTGTAAATGATCTTGGTACCATATCGAGGTTAAATACCGGCAAATTTGCTTTGGAACTGCAACAGGTAAATCTTGCAGATATTGTAATGCAGTCGTGTACCAGCATTGCACCAGATATAAGGGACGAGGGCCTTCAAATAGAAATGCAGCTCGAAAGTGCCTGGGCCACAGCCGACACAGCAAGGGTTCGTCAAGCCCTCAATGCCCTGCTTACAAATTGCAGGCAATATGCTAAATCTGGAGGAATTATTTATGTTAAGACCAGACAGCTTGGCAATGGCGCAGAATTAAAAGTGATTGATGAAGGACCTGGTATGGTAGCCGCTGATCATGACAGGGCATTTGATCGCTGGTGGCGGGCTGATGGTTCACGTTCGCGTATTGATGGTGGTTCGGGATTAGGCTTATCGGTAGTGCAGGTTATTGCTGAAGCGCATGGTGGCACGGCTCGTATCTGCAATGGCAAAAGCCAAAAAGGACTGATAGTCACAATATTTTTTCCAGAAAGACTCGAGAAATAATGCAAATGAACATGCTTATAAAACTTGGGATAAGGCGCAGGGCATTATCGGGCTAAATGTTTCCGGGTGATCATACATGTGCGGGTAAAATCCCGGATTCAAGCCATGAATCCACATGGAACCTAGCGGCAACCATCATTGCATTGCGATGAATGTCCACAGGCTCTAGTCCAACTCAATAGAAATTGTATCAATGGTGACATCAGAACGTGAATTGATGACACGCAATACGAGCGATCCACCTTTTGAGCCAAATGCCGTTGAAAATGTCAGCCGACCATACTGTTTGTTTGTTTGTTTGTTGATCAAGGACTGTCTATAACTCAACCTGTCAACGGCAACCGGATTATAATCTATCAAGAGATTCTGTAGATTGTTGCCGGTTATTGTAAAAAACACAGGCCGGCTCATTTCAAGCTGCCCTGCGCCCTTTGAGGATACAGCCAAATCAAGAAGAGTATAATCATCAACATCTTCTTGCTGATGAACCAGTTTCTTATTTATGGGCACAATTGTTGTTATGCCAGCCCCATCAGCAGAAACTTCAGCGCTATACCGCAAAACCCCGGCAGCATAGGTGCTCTTGTGGCTGGAGAGGTTGTCGAGGATCACCACGTCACCTTTTTCAAGGGTTGGAGCCAACTGGGTTTCGATATATGTATTGAACAGATCGCGGTTCATCGCGCCATTGATGCCCCATGGCGCATCCATAAGATCACTGCGCAGGGCGGCAGGCGTCACCACTTTTTTGAGTTAACGTCCTTCAGAACTGCATTATCGAGCATGGTTTCTCCCAGAAGCTTCTTCAACCGGGCATTCTCGGCCTCCAGCACCCGCAACGGCTTAGCATCCGACACCTGGACCGCCATACTTCGACTTCCATTTATAGAACGCACCCTGGCTTATCCCGTGACGGCGGCAAACATCCGCCGTTCGCTGCCCAGATTCCTGTTCTTGCAATATTACGATAATCTGCTCGTCGCTAAATCGGCTTCGTTTCATAGTCCATCTCCTTGATGACGGACTCTACCTTAAACTGGAGGAAAATACGGGGGACAGGTCAAACGCAACAACCCGTTCGCGAAGCTCCATAGGATAAGGTTTGCCCATAACTGACCCCTGTAATTGTCAAAAAAAAGGGAATCACAGTTTAGAGCGTTTGGTAATCCCGAATCCAATCAGGCGCAATTCGCTCTAAGTACGGCTTTTTGTTGTAAATAAGGGCTCGAATACCCACTCAAACAGAGTGCGCCTATCTACGATCAAATCGCCGCTTAATGTCATGCCTGGCAAAAATGGCGTAGTTTTGCCATAAATTTCAATAGTCTGTTTTTCCAAGCGTACTGTGACTTTATAAACAGACGTTTTATAATCAAAAGGAGATTGCAGTTCACCCGGCAGGAAACTTGCCTTGGATATATTCTGTATTCGGCCACTTTGCATTCCAAACTTTTGGTAAGGAAATGCATCTATCATCAAATTCACCTGTTGGTTTGGCTCCAAAAAACCGATGGCGGACGGTGGCACCAATAAACTGGCCTCCATTTCTTTACCCATTGGTGAAAGCGATACAACGGGTTTCCCAGGAATGCGTAATTGCCCTACTTGTCCGTGAACCATTATAACTCGCCCGGCTATTGGAGACCGTATCAGCAACTGGGATGATACCGCTGCTTGTGATTGCTGTTGAATTAAGGAATGTAATTGCTGTCGTAATTCTGAGAGGATACGCTCTTGCTGATTGGGGAGACTTTTTAATATATGTATGTTGTTTTGAAGATCACTTAATAAGCTCTGACGCACGATTGTTCGTGACTGCACTTTAGCGGTTTCCGATAGCCAAACTTGTCTTTGTTGCTCAGTTTGCAAGCTAGGCACATGACCAGCCTTACCCAATGTTTCTAGTTTCTCTAACTGCTGAAGGGACATTTTTGCAGACTTCTTTAAAGTTTGTATCTCGGACGATGCCAATGTTAACTTGGTTTGGAGTTGGGCGTTAGCTGCGGTTAATCTCTCGGCTTCAAGACGGTAGCGATCTTTGGTGTTGGCTATCCGCAGGGTGATCTCTTTGATTTGTGCCGACAGAGCTTGCTGAGACAAAACTCCGGCTTTGCCGTTGGCACCTTCTAAATCAACATTTAAAGAAAACAGTGGATCCCCTTTTGTTACAATATCTCCGACTTTGATGAAAATATCAGCAATTCGCCCGGATTGGCTTGGTCGAAGCACCACCATTCCGCCTGATGGCTCAATCCACCCTTGTGCAGTTTCGCGGCGGTTGAACTCATTGGTCAATAAAAAGAAGATAATCAACGCCGTGGCCATGGTGAAGGTGATAGTTAATACAGCAAACCCAACAGGTTTAGCCAGTATCACATCGCCGTGAACTTTACGGCGACGATGGGCGAGAGCTTCAGGGCGGAACAGAGTCATTGATTTTACTTTCACAATTATTTAATGTGCTGGATCAGCAGTTTGATAATATGCGGTCATGTTAAGATCATGGTCAAGTCGGCTGATTATTTCCTCGGTAATATCCCCTTATTCTAGGCTCAGGGCCTATTAAATCCACCATATGACGATTGCGGCAAGGCAGATTGCAGAGAAGAAGGTATGAGCGCATCGGTCATATCGGGTTGAGATACGTCGCCAGTCTTTTAAGCGTCCGAACATGTTTTCTACTTTATG
>JALSYJ010000165.1:0-1347 GCA_027071965.1 Robiginitomaculum sp.
TCCTTGTGCTTTGGGACTGGCAACCCCGATTTCGATCATGGTTGCCACCGGCCGGGGGGCCACTGCCGGGGTTTTGATAAAGAACGCTGAAGCTCTGGAACTGTTTGCCAAGGTTGATACGCTTATCGTTGATAAAACCGGCACTTTAACCGAAGGCAAACCAAAACTTACTGAAATTGTTTGCCTTGATGCCAGCGTTTCCGAAAACGATTTGCTGGCTCTGGCCGCAAGTCTCGAACAGGGTAGCGCCCACCCTTTGGCTGAATCCATTGTTGATGCTGCAAAAGAAAGGGAGTTAAAACTGTCGAAAACCGAAGACTTTCACTCACACTCCGGGATGGGAGTTAGCGGCAAAGTAGACAATAGGTCTCTGACTCTTGGTAACGCCAAGATGATGAAAAGCATTGGCATTGAAGATCAGGACATGGAGGCACGGGCTGACGAGCTTAGGGCCACGGGCGCAACCGTCATGTTCATTGCTATAGATGGTAAGGCTGCCGGAATTCTGGTGGTGACCGATCCGATCAAGGAAAACACCGAAGAAGCCATTGCCGCTTTGCACAAAGAAGGCCTGACCATAATTATGGCTACTGGCGACCATAAACGCACGGCTCAGGCAGTGGCTGACAGGCTGGACATAGATGAGATATGGGCAGATGTAATGCCGGAGGACAAGGCTGCTCTGGTCAAACGCCTGCAAAGTGAAGGCCATGTGGTGGCCATGGCTGGTGATGGCGTCAATGACAGCCCGGCTCTGGCCCAATCCGAAGTTGGAATCGCCATGGGAACCGGTGCTGATGTAGCCGTGGAAAGCGCTGGAATAACCCTGCTGCGCGGTGACTTGCGCGGGATTATACGGGCGCGGCGACTGGCAGAAGCCACAATGACAAATATAAAGCAAAACCTGTTTTTTGCCTTTGCCTATAACTCTCTTGGAGTTCCAGTAGCAGCCGGGGTGTTATATCCGGTATTTGGATTGCTGCTGTCGCCAATAATCGCGGCTGCTGCCATGAGCCTTAGTTCATTTTCGGTAATTACCAATGCCCTAAGGCTGCGTCGCGCCAAGCTGTAAGTCTGTGAGCTAAAGCATTTTCCGGTTCAAAATGAACCGGAATGTGCTCTGACCCTTGTTTGGTCGCATTTATCATACGCAAAAACCCGTCCTCAAGTAGCGAAACGGTAGGACACTAAAAGAGTCCTCAAGTAGCGAAACGGTAGGACACTAAAAGAGTCCTCAAGTAGCCGCTAGGCGATAGGACATTAAAAGACTCCCTCAAGTAGCCGCTAGGCGATAGGACATTAAAAGACTCCCTCAAGTAGCCGCTAGGCGATAGGACAGATAAAAAC
>JALSYJ010000165.1:1357-3324 GCA_027071965.1 Robiginitomaculum sp.
ACAAGAGAGCTTCCCACTTTTGCTAAAAATGCAAACCTATATCTGTCGCATTTTTGAACCGCAAAACCGCGCTCAAGTAGCAAAGCGGTAGCGCACAAGAGAGCTTCCCACTTTTGCTAAAAATGCTCTAGTCCTTACGGCTCACATTGACCTGATGAGGGTATGGAATGGAAATGCCCTTGGCGTCAAAAGCCTCCTTGACGCTTTTCATAGCATCAAAATATACGCCCCAATAATCACCACTGGCACACCAGACACGGGTGGCAATATCAACCGAACTGTCGCCATGAGCGGTAACGCCGGTAAAAACATCAGGGTTTTTGTGTACCCTGTCGTCCTTGCGCAAGGTTTCCTCGATCAACTTCATTGCTGTTGCAATATCATCTTCATAATCAATGGAGAAAACGAAATCCACACGCCTTGTTCCATTGGCTGAATAATTGGTGATGATATCGCCCCAAGCACTTCCATTCGGTACGATAATTTTTTTATTATCTCCGGTAGCAAGAATAGTGGTGAACAGGCTGATATCCTTTACGGTTCCTGACTGCCCGGCAATTTCAACAAAATCGCCAAGGCGGTAGGGGCGAAACAATACCAGCATAACCCCGGCTGCCAGATTTGACAGGGTACCCTGCAAGGCCAGGCCAATAGCCAAAGTAGCAGCACCCAGAGCCGCAACCAGGCTGGTGGTCTCCACGCCAAAACGATCCAGTACCGAGATCAGCACCACCGCCATGATGACATAATAGGCCACATGGGAGAAAAAACTGCTCAAGGTGGGATCAATGCGCCGGGTTTTTTCTGCAGAAGATCTGATAACCTTGCGAACCGATCCGGCAATTATCAACCCGATAATGAAAATTGCAGCAGCCAGCAAAACATTGCTACCCATATTTATTCCGCGCTCCAGCAAGCTGCTCATGGTTTCGGGGTTTAACAGTTCTTCGGGTTTCATCGATGTCCTCCGGCAGTTTTCAAATAGTGTGGGTTATCAGTAAATGTAAATTTTAGCTAGTGGCATTTGAAGGAACCTGATACCGCGTCATTCTGCCACGCGGTCAAATAACGCAGTGAGTTTTTGCAAGCACTGCAGTAAAGCTTGTGCATCAGTTAGCTATGTGTGTACCGTGGTTACATAATACCGCTGTCTTGTTGATACCGGCTTTTGGGAGTTAAGCTATGAAAAACAAACTACGAATAACATCCGCATTGGTCGCTGGCCTGCTAGGCACCATACCAACCGTGGCCATGGCAGCACAAACCAGCCCCAGTGCCGCAGAAGTAAATCAGGCACTTCTTGAGCGAATCGCCAAGCTGGAAGCCGAGCTGGGAGACTTGCGTGCTTTGGTGCAGCAGTCAGTAACCAAGGCAAAAGATGCGGAAGAAACTGCCAACAATGCACAGGAAACCGCAGACAGTGTGCAAAAAACTGCAAAATCAGCCGAGAAGCTGGTTACCAATATCATAAAGAAATCAGAGGCAGGATCAGATATTCAATGGCACTTGGTTGGCTATGCCAATGCCGGGTTTGTCGCCAGCAGCCGTCCTGGCCCGGATAGTTTTGTAACTGGAAAGTTTAATCCGGCCTTTCACTTTAAGTATAAGGACTTTTTTCTATATGAAAGTGAGCTTGAGCTTACAACTTCGGCAGATGGTGAAACCAATCTGGAGTTGGAATACTCAAAATTCAACATCTTCCTGAATGATTATGCAACTCTTGTGATCGGCAAATATTTAAGCCCGATTGGACAGTTCCAGGAACGCTTGCACCCAACATGGATAAACAAAATCCAAACTGCACCTGCCGGTTTTGGTCATGATGGCATTCAGCCCGGTAGTGATACCGGCGTACAATTGCGTGGTGCAATACCTATGGGCGATACCAGATTTACCTATGCAGTGGCGCTAGGCAATGGCCCTCGTACCAATATTGAAGGCGGAGTGATCACCTCAGGAATGGGAAG
>JALSYJ010000166.1 GCA_027071965.1 Robiginitomaculum sp.
CGTCGGTGACAATGATCTCATCGGCAAATTTATCAGCAATTTTCCCCATTAAGGGTCGTTTTGCCGGATCACGGTCTCCGCCGCAGCCAAACACCAGAATAATTTTGCCTTTGGTGTGGGGGCGCACGGAACGCAGTAGTTTTTCCAATCCATCAGGAGAATGGGCAAAATCCACCAATATCATCACTCCGGATCTGGTGGTTGCCGCAAGTTCCAACCTGCCTCTAACTCCGCGTAATTTACTGATGCCTGTTAATGCCTGTTGTTTTGAAATGCCGGTGCGCATGGCCAGTCCCATTGCCATCAGGGCATTGGCTGCCTGAAATTCCCCTACCAATGGCAAGACAATGCTTGTTTCTTCGCCCAGCACCCGCAAGTTCAGCCTTTGACCGTGAGCAGAGGGATGAATTTCCAGAAATTTTAACTGATCCCCGCGCCAGCCAATACGCCACACATCCAAATTCGCAGATTCTGAAGCCTCGGCCATTTGCAGGCCGTATTTATCATCAACATTGATTATTACAGCAGAGCCTTCGGGCAGTAATTCAAGAAACAGCCGTTGCTTGGCAGCAAAATAATCTGCAAAATCCCTGTGATAGTCAAAATGATCCTGTGACAGGTTGGTAAAACCGGCAGCGCTGAAAACAGCTCCATCTAGACGGCGTTGCACCAGACCATGAGAGGATGCTTCCAAGGCACAATTATCAATGCCATCCAAAGCCAGCTTCTGTAAGCATTTGTGCAGGAGGATACTGTCTGGTGTGGTATAGCCAAATGGCTGTAAGGCATTTTGTGTTGTCACCCCAAGAGTGCCTATACAGGCTGCCTTTATACCGTTTATCTGCCATATCTGGCGCAGAAACTCCACAGTGGAGCTTTTGCCATTAGTGCCAGTAACCGCCACCAGGTTTGCAGGGCTGCCGGGAAACATCAGGGAGGCAAATCGGGCCAGAGTCTTTTGCGGATCAGGAACACAGATAACCGGCACGGATTTAGGTATATTCGTAACTGGCTGATCACTTAATATTGCCACTGCTCCGCGATCAATTGCGCTGTTAATAAAGTTAATTCCATGGGTCTGCACTCCGGGTAGTGCTGCGAATAAAAACCCGGGAGTTACTTCTCTGCTGTCCAGCGCCAGGCCCAGAATTTCAGGATCAGCCAACAACTCGCCGTTCACCTGACCCGCAATGCCTGCCTGCGCCATCAATTCTTGTAGCTTCACTGCACACCCTCCGCCTGTACAATCAGTTTTGCAGGTGGAACCTTGTTCGGCGAACTGTAAGGAGCATTGAGCAAAGGGCCAATACGTTTGATTATATTATGCACTGTCGGAGCCGCATTCCAGCCTGCGGTTTCCTGACCAAAAGTGGAATCACCTCCCTGGGGCTCATCCAGTAATACAAAAACCATATATTCAGGTGATTCCCATGGAAACACCGCCACAAAAGACGAAACATTACGATCTCTGGCATAGCCTGAAATTTTGGGGTCCCACTTTTCAGCAGATCCTGTTTTACCGGCAACACCATATCCAGGAACATCAGCCCGGCGCCCTGAGCCTTCCAGAACAACTTCGCGCATGGCCCTTCTTACTGTAAGTGATGTTTCTGCTGATACCACTTGCTGTTGGGGGGCGTGCGCGTTGTCTTTCGGGTTTTGCGCCAGTACCTTCAGGGAGGTTTTCTGCCCATTATTCACTATAGCGCTTAACGCTGCAACAAATGAAAGCGGGGTTACTGAAAGCCCGTGCCCAAACCCGATGGTTGCGGTTTTTACCTGTGACCATTCGGAAGAAGCCATATAGTCATCGGCACTGCCCTTCAGGTCAATTGGCGCTGGATCGAGCAGACCATAGCTTTGCAGGTATTTGCGCTGTTTTTTGGAGCCAATGGCCAAAGCAAGCCGGGCTGCGCCTTTATTGGATGAATGAACCAGAATATCGGTTGCGCTCATCGGGCTTGAACCGGGGTGAAAATCACGAATTTCACGTCCGGCAATAATCAGCTTCTTGTTCACATCAATGCGGATATTTTGCAACTCCATTCCTGATTCAAGCGCCATTGCCATGGTAAGGGGCTTGAATACTGAGCCTAATTCATAAGGATCGGTTAAGGCGCGATTGCGGCGAGTATCGGGCGATGCTGTGTTAAAATGATTGGGGTCAAAGTCCGGCAGCGAAGCCATGGCCAGAATTTCCCCACTGGGAATGTGGGTGACAATTCCAACAGCAGCAATTGGCTTGTGCAGCTCTACTGCCTTGCGCAATTCATCTTCCAGTGAAAACTGGACACGGCTGTCAATGGATAAGCGCAACGGGCTGGTGTCTTGTTGCAGACGTTCATCAAATGAGTGCTCAACGCCTGCCGCACCAACACCGTCAGCATTTACCCAGCCAAGCAAATGAGAAGCCAGCCTGCCACCGGGGTAAATTCGCCGGGTTTTTTCCTCAAACTCAATGCCTGGCTCAGCAAGTTCAAAAATAGCCTTGCGTTGCCGCGGGGTAACTGATCTTGCAATTCTGGCTCGTCCCCTTTTGCCGCTTAAGCGCTTTTTCAGAACCTCAAAGGACGAAACCCCATCAAGCCTTGACAGACGAGCAGCCAGACGAGCAGGGTCATCAATGTCCACCCGTCGCACATATACATCCCAGGTCTTGATGTTTGCGGCCAATAATGCCCCGTTGCGATCAATCAGACGGGCCCGTGGCTGTACTTCATCCTTTGTTGCAACACGCAATGCTTCTGATTTTGGGTCAGCAAGTACCGCAAGATCAGCCGATCTTGCAATCAGAACAATTGCCACAGCCCCCAATGTAAGTGTCAAGATACTAATTCGATGACGTGCCTTGCGCACCTTATCCTGAGCATTGCTGTTTGCAGCAAACAACCGGGATAAACTGATGCCTTGCACATCAGCAAGCGGCGTCAACTCATCCCGTCCAGAGGCCATTATTGTGACTCCGGCGATAAAGCAGCAACAGAAACTTCGGCAATAGCTGGCGCCGAGACAGCCTGTGCTTCACGCAATGCCTGCTCAGGGGTTCGTTTTGCTTCCTCAGTCATTGGAACCATTCCAAGATGTTGTTCAGCCAGCCTGGCCAGCCGGGCCGGGGACTCCAAAACCGCTTCTTCTTTTTCCAGCAGCAATACTTCATTTTGCGCTTCTGAAACTTGCGCTTGTAAATTTAACAATCTTGATTGTGCGTGCTTTACCTCATTCTTGACCACATAAAGGGCCGCGGCCAGAATAAATGCAACCAGCAAGGCAATCAAATTCAAAGCCCGGATCATGATCTGCACTCCAGCGCTGTTAA
>JALSYJ010000167.1 GCA_027071965.1 Robiginitomaculum sp.
GGTTTTAGCCAGTGCCTCTAATTCGCCAACGCGACGTGGATTATTTTTCTTTGACATAGCCTAACCCCGCTTCGACTTTTTGTCGGCAGTATGCCCGTAATAGGTACGGGTTGGAGAAAATTCGCCCAGCTTGTGACCGATCATGTCTTCGGTAATCAAAACCGGGATGAATTTTTTGCCATTGTGAACCTGAAAGGTAATGCCAACAAATTGCGGCAAAATAGTAGAGCGACGCGACCAGGTTTTGATAGCCTTTTTGCGGCCCTCTTCATGACAGACCTTGACCTTATTAAGCAGATACCCATCCACAAATGGGCCTTTCCAGACAGAACGTGACATGATGAACCTCTACCGCTTTTTCTTCAGGTGACGGCTACGAACAATAAGTTTATCCGAAGCCTTGTTTTTCTTACGGGTACGTGCGCCCTTGGTTGGCTTGCCCCACGGTGTTACCGGGTGACGACCGCCAGATGTACGACCCTCACCACCACCATGAGGGTGATCTATCGGGTTCATGGCCACACCGCGAACTGATGGGCGACGACCAAGCCAGCGATTACGCCCGGCTTTACCCAAATTGATATTACTTTGATCCGGATTGGACACAGCACCAATGGTAGCTAGACAAGCATCCGGGATTAGCCGCATTTCGCCGGATTTAAGGCGAACCTGGGCAAACCCGCCATCACGCCCAACCAATTGAGCATAAGTTCCTGCAGAACGGGCAATTTGAGCACCTTTGCGCGGCTTCATCTCTAGATTATGAATAATCGTTCCAACCGGAATTTTGCGAAGCGGCATGGCATTACCAGGCTTAATATCAGCGCCTTCCAGTGAAGAAATAACCTTGTCACCCTCAGCAAGCCTTTGCGGAGCAATAATATAGCTCTTCTCGCCATCAGCATATTCGATCAAGGCAATAAATGCTGTGCGGTTTGGATCATATTCTATTCGCACCACATTTGCACTTACGTCAAACTTGCTTCGCTTAAAATCAACAAGCCGGTACAGTCGCTTGGCGCCACCACCTTTGCGACGCATGGTAATGCGCCCGGTATTGTTGCGACCACCCTTTTTGGACAGACCTTCCGTCAACGACTTTTCAGGACGACCTTTATGCAAATGGGAGCGATCCACTTGCACCAGTGCCCGGCGCGACGGCGATGTGGGATTAAATGTCTTAAGAGCCATCTTATTCGCTTCCTATCTTCTTAAAGGCCGGTCGTGATGTCGATGGAATGGCCTTCCTCGAGCGTCACGATTGCCTTTTTAACGTCGACCCGCTTTCCCAAATGTCCGCGGAACCGTTTGGTTTTACCCTTGGTCAAAATAGTGTTCACCTTGGAAACCTTGACCTTGAACAGAGCTTCCACAGCAGCAGCAATATCTTTTTTGTTGGCGTTGACAGCCACTTTGAAGACGACCTTATTGTCCTCAGACATCAATGTTGCCTTCTCGGTTATAACTGGTGCCACGATAGTGTCATAATGTTTAGCGGTAATCATTTGAAACGCGCCTCCAGATCTTCAAGAGCAGCCTTAGTCAACACCAAAGTGTTGCGCCGCAGCACATCATAAACATTGATCCCGGCAGAAGGCAGCACGTCTACATCTGGTAGATTACGTGCAGCTAATGCAAAATTATTGTCTAGTTCCTTACCGCCAATAACCAGCACATTTGACCAGCCCAGCTTGGCAAATGACTTTTTCAACTCAGTGGTCTTGGGAGCCTTCATTTTGGCTTCGTCCAAAATTACCAACTCAGATGCACCAGCCTTGGCTGAAAGCGCATGCTTCATTGCAAGCGTCCGAACACGCCGCTGTAATTTATGGGCATGTGAACGAACCACCGGCCCGTGAGCACGACCACCACCAATAAAAATATTGGCGCGCTTGGAACCGTGCCGAGCGGTACCACCACCCTTTTGCTTACCCCAGCGAGCGCCCGTACGGGATATCTCTGAACGCAGCTTGGTTTTACGGGTGCCTGCCTGACGCTTGGCCAATTGATAGCGAACCATGCGGTGCAAAATATCCTTGCGTGGCTCAAGACCAAAAATGTCCTCAGACAATTCCACCGTACCTGCATTTTTTGCAGCTAATGTTGTGACGTCGAGTTTCATTGCCCGGCATCCTTCTCGTTTGCTTCTGTCTCAGCCGGCGCCTCGGCAGGAGCTGCTTCAACCTTGTTTTCACGCACCACACCAGGGGTTGGAACATCCACACCAGTACCCTTTACGGCATCACGAATTTCAACCCACATGCCTTTGGAACCGGGGATAGCTCCGCGAACCAGAACCAGATTGCGATTTTCATCAACACGCATAACTTCCAGATTTTGCTGTGTGCGACGCTTAGCCCCCATGTGTCCGGCCATTTTTTTGCCTTTGAACACCTTACCGGGATCCTGACACTGACCTGTTGAACCATGCGAACGGTGCGAGATGGACACACCATGTGAGGCGCGCAAACCACCAAAATTATGCCGCTTCATGGCACCGGCAAAACCCTTACCGATAGTAACACCTGCAACATCAACCTTTTGACCTGGGATAAAGTGGCTGGCTGATAGCTCAGCCCCAACATCCAACAGACAGTCTTCGGATACCCGAAACTCAACCACTTTACGTTTTGGCTCCACCTTTGACTTGGCAAAATGTCCGCGCATAGCCTTGGAGGTACGCTTCACCTTGGCAGCACCAGCGCCAAGCTGCAAAGCTGAATAACCATCTGACTCGGTTTTGCGCTGCGCAACAACCTGACAATTATCCATGTGCAAGACAGTTACCGGAATACTCCTGCCGTCATCGGCGAATATCCGGCTCATACCTAATTTTTTTGCAATCGCTCCCGAACGCATAATTACGCTCCCAACTTAATTTCTACGTCAACACCTGCCGATAGATCCAGCTTCATCAGCGCGTCCACAGTTTGTGGAGTAGGATCGACAATATCCAAAACCCGCTTGTGCGTACGAATCTCAAACTGCTCACGCGACTTCTTGTTCACATGCGGCGAGCGGTTTACAGTAAACTTCTCAATCCGGGTCGGCAGTGGAATTGGCCCACGCACAGATGCACCGGTCCGTTTGGCGGTATTGATGATCTCAAGCGCCGAACTATCAAGCACCCTGTGATCGAACGCTTTTAAGCGAATACGTATATTTTGACGGTCCATCTTACTTTCCGATGTTTATTCAATGAAAACAAACAGCGCTTGAGGTTTTGGTTCAAGCGCTGCTCTTGTTACTTGGTGATCTTGCTGACAACTCCGGCGCCAACGGTGCGGCCACCTTCGCGAATAGCA
>JALSYJ010000168.1 GCA_027071965.1 Robiginitomaculum sp.
TCCGGAAAAATTAATGTGATCAGTAATCAATGCAGCACTGGCAGGCGGCACGCTTTCATGAACAGAACCTGCGGCATTGGTAAGCAGCAAGGTATGACACCCCATCTCCCATAAAACTTCCAGTGGCAGCATCATTGCCGCAGGGTTTCCGTCTTCATAATAGTGAATACGGCCAGCCATTAACGCCACATCTAGGCCATGGATGGTTCCAAGCACCAATTCGCCCGCATGCGAGGCCACGCCGGACACCGGAAAACCGGGAATATCAGCATAAGCAATAGTAACCTTGTCCTCGACCAGATTTACCAAATCGCCAAGACCTGATCCTAAAACGATGGCCAGACGCTGTCCTTTGGTGGCACGGTGTTCAATATATTCCACAGCCTTTTTTATAATTGTTCTCATGTTTTATTTTGTTCCAGATCAAATGAGTGAGGGAGTAATTCGCCTAATCTATAGGTAATCGTCTCTCCGGTTGAAAGCCCGCAATGCACCTGCGCTTGCGAATCTGCAAACTCAGCCAGACGCTGACGACATCCGCCGCATGGTGTTCCCGGTTTTTCGCCACGGGTCATGATAAAAATTTCGGTTATTTCTCGTTCCCCAGCGCTAATCATAGCGCAAATGGCAGAGCTTTCGGCACAATTACCAAGTGGGTAAGCGGCATTTTCCACATTGCAACCCACATAAATATTACCCGCAGCCGTACGGATTGCCGCACCTACTAAATAATTGGAATAAGGTGCATAGGCCCGCTCCATAATATCAGCGGCAGCCTTTGCTAAGTCTGTCATATTTGTCCCCAAAATGTCCCAGTCACGGCCAATGGCTGATATCTGGCACCGTAATAATCTTTAGCGGATATCCGACAAAACTTCTAGCAAAACAAATACCGCTCGTACAGGAAAAGCACGCCAAAATCTGTATAGCCCTAATTCCGCCCAAATGTACTGCCACCAATTATCAGGGGCGTTTTATAAATGAGTAACCCATGAAGCAAAAAAAATATTGCGGGAAAACCTGCGCATTGGCCGGGCTTGCTTTACTGTTTGCCGGCAATTCACTTGCCGGGACAAGCCCGTCAACAACAAAGCCGTTTGCAGAGCAGTTAGCCGCCGCAGCCTTTCAGAGAACTCATCAAAAAATCAGATATGACGGCGCTTATTTGTCCATACCCTATCCCGGCGGTGATGTACCAGAAACAATTGGCGTATGCACTGATGTGGTGATCCGCAGCTACCGGGCCTTAGGACTTGACTTGCAACAGCTTGTCCACGAGGACATGAAGGATAACTTCTTGGCCTATCCCAATATATGGGGATTGCAAAAACCGGACACTAATATTGACCATAGACGAGTGCCAAACCTGCAAACATTCTTTGAACGCAATGGCCAATCCCTGACACTGGAGAATATAAGGGATATTCAGCCAGAACCCGGCGACATAATTAGCTGGATGCTGCCCGGAAACAAGCCGCATATTGGCATTGTTTCCAACAGAAAATCATCGAATAGCAACAGGTTGATGCTGGTACATAATATTGGGTCGGGGCCAAAGCTCGAAGATGTGATGTTCTCATGGCCAATTACCGGCCATTATCGCTTTTACCCGGCAAACGGCAATATATCAGCCGCCGCCAACCCCCCCTGACAATACCAGGGTTCGCTTGACCTTGCTTGATGCCGAACCGGAGGCCGACGCACTGGAATGAACTTCCCTGGTTCGGGTCTCAAGCCGGGTTTTGGTGATCTGTTCGGTGTATTGTTCTTGCCGGGCTATATGAACTGTTTTTACACCAGCCCCATATTTGCGCAGTAAAGAACGCTCATTGCAGCTACGCTTTGGAATTTGCGGAGCACAGCTTACCTGCCCCCCTGGACGATGAACCAGTGCCTCACCCTTGGCGCAAACAATGGTTCTGCCGTTATCGAACGGCCCATTGCTGTCACCCTTGTTATAATGGCCGAGCGTAACCTGCATCCAGGTTCCTGCCATACAGCGGAATAATTCTCCGGAAAATTCCGGGTCAACCCGCTCATCAGGATCAGGGCGCGCGGCCGGATGCGGAGTTGAACTGTCATCCATGCAAACCGCCTGTAGGACATAGGTTTTTTCCACCCAGCGGGTACGTGTTACCGTCTCGGTGTACGGAACCTCAACCTGCTCAGTGATAATTTCAGCATGGGCATCGGCTTCTACATTTAAGTTGGTGATAACGGTAGAAACCCCGCCTTCGGTAAACACACCACCACCGCCACCACCGTAAAAGAACCTACTGGCTTGTGGATTTTGCAGCACGAAGCCCTGCCCGCCGCCCTCAACCACTGCCTTACCGCCACCGACTATTTTTGTATTGGTGGTGGAAATGGTAAGATTTGGCCCCTGGATGGAATATCCCGGCACCCGGATTTCATGATTTTTCTTTTGCTGGCAGCATTTCTTTTCCCCGGCAAAGGTGGTTGATGCCCCCGCACTCATTGTTACGCCGGCAATTGCAATCACTGCCAAAATACGTTTTTTTGAAAAGCCGGTGATCATAAAAAGCTCCGATGCGATTTTCGCCTAAATCTTCATATGGAGGCAAAGCAAAAAACAGGCCGAAAATGCGCGCACTAAAACCATGCCATTAAAATTCATTATCCAAAATAGAAACTAATATGGGATTAAGCAGAAGAGCCAATTGGAACACCTAGCCGCTGTTTAATTTACGTCTTTTTATCAATATGTTATGCGAACCTGGATTCATCAGGCCTATTCATCGCATAAATTACAGGCAGCAGCCTAACTGTAAAACTGACCCCAGAGGCAGCCCGGAGCAATCTGTGATAATTTTCACTTCGCATTGTCTAAAGCTGCGCAATGGACGGTATTGCCTGCTATCGGCAATATTTACCGATCATTTTCATAAAAGGCGTCAAACAAATATTTACGCTCATCGGCCATATTTTGGGTCTAATTTTGATAATAGCCTGTGAATTAGCCTGTAATGAGCCTGCGCCCGGAAAAACTGGACAAACGAAGAAGCCGAATTGTTGGACGGCTGGCCGCCGACAATCGACATTTTTCCCGTGGAAAACTCACACTAAAGGGGCGATTCTTAGCAGAGAATGGCTGGGAATATCCCCTAGAAGTTATTGATCTTTCGCCAGGCGGCATGCTGGTGCAAAGCGATTACCGTCCCAATGAGGGGCAGCAAATTGTCATGCTGTTAAATGAGCTGGGCCGCATACAGGCAAAAATTGTGCGAACAACCGAAACCGGATTTGCCGTTGCTATCATCGCCACATTGCGAAAAC
>JALSYJ010000169.1 GCA_027071965.1 Robiginitomaculum sp.
GGGCAAAGATATCCAAAGTGGTGATGTTGTCATTATCCGCTATGAAGGGCCAAAGGGCGGCCCCGGCATGCAGGAAATGCTTTATCCAACCTCATATTTGAAGGCAATGGGGCTGGGCAAAAGCTGTGCGCTTATTACCGATGGAAGGTTCTCCGGAGGAACATCTGGCCTTTCCATCGGTCATGTGTCCCCTGAGGCTGCCGAGGGTGGTCTTATCGGCCTGATTGAAGAGGGCGATATTATTCAAATTGATATTCCAAACCGTTCAATTCACTTAAATGTATCTGATGATATCCTGGATGCGCGCCGAAAAGCCATGGATGATCTGGGAAAGGAAGCATGGCAACCGGCAATTCCAAGGCCAAGAAAAATATCAACTTCCCTGCGGGCCTATGCTGCCATGGTAAGCAATGCTTCCAAAGGGGCGGTTCGCGATTTATCCCAGATCAAATAAGTGGCTTTTATTTATTGATAATGTGAACGATTTTATCGGCAACTTCCTGGCATGAGGCCGAGCCGCCAATATCCCTTGTCCGGACACCGCTTTTAATGACCCTGTTAATGGCATCATCAAGGGCCATGGCTGCCTTGTGGTGGTTAAGGCTGTGGCGCAACAACATGGCAATACTGGTAATTGCACCTAGCGGATTGGCGATATTCTGCCCGGCAATATCAGGAGCCGAGCCGTGAATTGGTTCGTACAAACCTTGTTTGCCTGCGCCAAGGGAAGCTGATCCGAGCAGCCCGATAGAGCCGCTTAAAACCGAACACTCATCACTTAATATGTCCCCAAACAGATTTTCTGTAAGTATCACATCATAAGTTTGCGGATCGGTAATAAGCTTCATGGCCGCCGAGTCTACCAGTTCATGACGCAGTTCAATATCAGGGTATGTGCTTTGCTGTAGCCAGGAGACAGTCTCACGCCATAACCTGCTGGTTTCCAATACATTTGCCTTGTCAATTGATGTTACATGCCGGCCTCGATTGCGGGCGGCCTCAAATGCCACTTTGGCAATCCGGATAATTTCATATTTGGAATAGGTGCAAAGGTCACTGGCCTGATTGTTTTTTCGTTGCTTTTCACCAAAATACAGCCCGCCGGTCAGTTCGCGTAAAATCAGAATGTCCACATTTTTGATGCGTTCTGCTTTTAGCGGAGAATATTCAGCCAGTGTCGGGTGCAGCTTGACCGGGCGCAAATTGGCAAACAGGCCCAATTTTTGACGTAAATCCAGCAGTCCTGCTTCGGGACGCATGGCCCCTCCATCCCATTTCGGGCCACCAACAGCACCAAGAAATACCGCATCTGCCTGCTGACAGGCCGTTAGGGTTACATCGGGCAGGGGATTGTTACAGGCATCAATGGCGGCACCGCCAAACGCATATTCACGACATTCTAGTTCAATATCGTATTTTTGCGCCAAAGAGGTCAAAACCTGCATTGCAGCATTGCTTACTTCGGGCCCGACACCATCGCCGGGCAAAACAGCAATTTGATAGCTCATAGTGCTCTGGCCTCAAATCTGGATATGTCAGCATCACGGGCTTGCAAAAAATCCAGCGGATCAACGCCATCAAGCAGACAACGACGGCCAAAGGGGTCGATTGAAAAACTCTCTGTCCAATGACCGGGAAGCTCAATCATGCAATCCTCCAGATCTATTATCAGCTCCGCTGCGACGCGGCCCATCAGATCATTGTGGCGCTGTGCGGGAATTTCAATTGGAACGATTCCGTTTTTAAGCGCATTGCTTTTGAATATATCTGCAATTTTAGTGCTGATTACGGCCCTGAACCCGTAATTAAACAAGGCCCATGGCGCGTGTTCACGGGACGAGCCACAGCCAAAATTAGCCCCCGCCACCAGAATTTGATGTGATTCAGGCTCAAATCTGGCAAATGGGTTGGTGGCTTTGGCTTGTCCATCTGCATCAAAGCGCCAATCATAAAATGCGGCCCGGCCCAAACCGTCCCGGCTGGTTGTGGTTAGGAACCTTGCTGGAATTATTTGATCTGTATCGATGTTTTCCTGAGGCAGGATCACAGTCTTGGAGACCAGGCGGGTGAATTTTTTATGCGACATGGGGCAGCTCCATGAATGGTCTGGGATCAGCTATCTGCCCCCAAATGGCACAGGCGGCGGCTGTTGCCGGAGAGGCAAGCACAGTTCTTGCGCCTTTTCCCTGCCTACCTTCAAAGTTTCGGTTAGAGGTGGAAACCACCAATTGCCCGGCCTCGGCCTGATCACCGTTCATGGCAATGCACATGGAGCATCCGGGCAGTCTCCATTCGGCTCCTGCGTTTTTGAATATTTCGTCCAGCCCCTCATCTTCAGCCTGTCTTCTTACCTGTTCAGATCCCGGAACCACCAGCATTCTTACCCTCTGATGAATTTTGTGCCGCAGCAAAATACGGGCAGCATCTCGCAGATCGCTAATGCGGCCATTGGTGCAGCTACCGATAAAGACCACGTCTACACTTTGGCCAAGAAGCGGCTGATCAGATGAAAAATTCATATAATCAAGACCCTGTTGTTCAACCTCATCAATGGGTTTTGGGACTGTTCCACTTACAGGCATTGCCAGATCCGGTGACGGGCCATAGGTGATCATTGGCTCTATTAAGCTGGCATTGAGTGTTATTTGTGCATCAAACTTTGCGTCTTTATCACTGTGCAGCTTTTGCCATTGGCTAATTGCCTGCTCCCATTTTATTCCCGAAGGGGCATGTTTTTTGCCTTGCAACCAGCTAAATGTAACTTCATCAGGGGCTATCATGCCCGCACGGGCACCTGCTTCTATGGTCATATTGCACAGGGTCATTCGCGCTTCCATATCAAGTGAGCGCACGGCTTCTCCGGCATATTCAATGACATAACCAACCCCGCCGCTTGCTCCCAGTTTTGCAATAACGCTAAGCGCAATATCCTTGGCGCTGGCATTAGGCGGTAATTTACCATCAATGGTGATCAGCATTGATTTTGGTTTGTGCTGTAACAGGCATTGGGTGGCCAGCACATGGCCGACTTCGGTGGTTCCAATGCCAAAGGCCAAAGCTCCAAAAGCCCCGTGGGTAGCAGTATGACTGTCCCCGCAGACAATGGTCATGCCCGGCAGGGTCAGGCCAAGTTCGGGTGCCATTACATGAATAACTCCGCGATTGGGACTGTCCCAGCCAAAAAGCTCAATACCGAATTGCTGGCAATTTTCATGCAGGGTCTGAACCTGCAATCTGCTGGCTTCGCTGGCATAAACCGGCGAGCCATCTGCGGCCAGCGGCACGG
>JALSYJ010000170.1:0-5349 GCA_027071965.1 Robiginitomaculum sp.
CTATGCTAACTGCAAGTGAATTGTTCAAAATAGGTCTCGGGCCGTCCAGTTCCCATACTACCGGGCCAATGAAGGCCGCGCGCAGATTTGTTGGCTGGCTTTTGGATAATGGTTATTTGCAACAGGTTTCACGCATTGAAACCCGGCTGTTTGGATCATTGGCATTAACCGGGATTGGTCACCATACGGATCGGGCTATTCTGCTTGGATTATCGGGGTTCACGCCGCAGACCATTGCCCCGGAACAGGTGGATGAGTTGATTGCGAGCATTGAAGCATCTGGCAAAATCAACAATGACAATGGCACAGTGTTTGATTTTGAGCGCAAACGGGACTTGATATTTGATACAAAGGTGAATTTACCGTTTCATTCCAATGCCATGATGTTCATTGGTTTTGATCGCCATGGCAAGGAATTGGCACGGCGTATTTACTATTCCATTGGCGGCGGGTTTGTGGTCGATGAAATAGAAGCCGGGCGCAATCAGGTGCGTGAGGCTCATGCTGATATGCCATTTCAGATCACCTCATCGGCGGATTTATTGTGTATTGCAGCGCAGCAAAACTGCACTATTGCTGAATTGGTAATGGCCAATGAATGTGCGCTTGCAACTCGTGATCATATTGAGGGCAGGCTGGATAAGATTTGGGACAATATGCAAGATTGCATTTCGCGCGGGATCAGAAGAAAGGGACTGCTACCGGGTGGTCTAAAGGTGCGAAGGCGGGCGGCGGATCTGGCGCAGAAATTATCAAATGCTCATCATGATGAGGGTCACAAGCAAGAACGTAGCGACTGGCTAAGCCTGTGGGCGATGGCGGTTAATGAGGAAAATGCCTCCGGGGGCAGGGTGGTGACCGCTCCTACCAATGGTGCCGCCGGTGTATTGCCGGCAGTGATTAAATACTATCTGGAATTTGTTGAAGGAGCAGAAAAACACGGGGTGCGTACATTTTTGCTCACTGCTACGGCTATTGGCGGACTGTACAAGCGCAATGCCTCTATTTCCGGGGCTGAGGTGGGCTGTCAGGGTGAAGTGGGCGTAGCCTGTTCGATGGCGGCTGCTGGTCTGGCGGCAGTGCTTGGCGGCTCTAATGAGCAGATTGAAAATGCTGCCGAGATTGGCATGGAGCATAATCTTGGCATGACTTGCGATCCTGTTGGCGGGCTGGTGCAAATCCCCTGCATTGAGCGCAATGCCTTTGGCGCGGCAATGGCGGTGCAGGCTGCTCGCCTGGCTTTGCTTGGTGATGGCAAACATCATGTAAGCTTGGACAAGGTGATCCAAACCATGCGTGAAACCGGCCGGGATATGAGCGCCAAATACAAAGAAACCTCCAAAGGCGGCCTTGCGGTTAATGTGGTTGAGTGTTGATGGCTGCAATTGTCATCACTTGGACAATTCGGGAAGTAGCGAAGCGGTAGCGCACAATACCGCGCTCAAGTAGCGAAGCGGTAGCGCGCACAAAGACTCCTCAAGTAGCGAAGCGGTAGCGCAAATAAAGACTCCTCAACTAGCCGCTAGGCGGTAGCGCAAACAAAGACTCCTCAAGTAGCCGCTAGGCGGTAGGAGATTAAAAGACCTTCCCACTTTTGCTAAAAATGCAAATCTTTATCTGTCGCATTTTTGGCCGCAAAACCCGCGCTCAAGTAGCGAAGCGGTAGCGCAAGCAAAGAGGTACCCACTTTTGCTAAAAATGCTCTAATACCCAATCGCGGAGCCGTCTTTTCGCATTTCCGAGGCGCCGAAATACACACCGGTTTCAGGGTCGCGCATGATAGCCTGATAGCCGCCAAAGCCGCCATCAGAGCGTCCGAGCCTGTAGCCCATGGCCTCTAATGCGCTGCGCACATCCTCAGTAACGCCATTTTCAAGATGCAAGGTGCCGACACCACTGGTTTGCGTGGACGTGGGCTCGGTAGATCCCTCATGGCGCCATCTGGCAGCATCGCCAGCAGCTTGCAGGCCAAGTCCGTAATCAACCATATTGACAATGATCTGGGTGTGGCCCTGGGGCTGCATGCCGCCGCCCATCAGGCCAAAGCTGATCCATGGTTTTCCGTCCCTGGTCACAAATGCCGGAATAATGGTGTTAAAGGGTCTTTTGCCGGGGGCATAGACATTGGCATGACCCGGCTCAAGACTGAATAATTGTCCGCGATCCTGCAACATAAAACCAAGACCATCAGGCACCAGACCAGAGCCCATTCCCCGGTAATTGGACTGAATTAGCGATACCATCATTCCGTTCTTGTCAGCTACGGTCAAATAGGTGGTGTCGCCATCACGCAAGGCCTCAGGTTCACCTGCTGTTACCGATGCCATAGCCTTGCCGGGTGTAATTAAAGCCCGGCGGCTGTCAGCATATTCTTTGGACAAAAGTCCTGCAATAGGGGCTTTGGCAAAGTCGGGGTCGGCGTAGTATCTGGCCCTGTCCTCAAAGGCCAGGCGCTTGGCTTCAACCTGCAAATGTATGCTTTTTGCACTCATAAAACCGGCAGACTTCATGTCAAAGCCTTCCAGAATATTGAGCATTTGCAAGGCGGCAATGCCCTGACCATTGGGGGGTAGCTCCCACAAGGTTACACCGCGATAATCTGCTGATAGCGGCTCTACCCATTCGGATTTGTGGTTGGCAAAGTCTTCATAGCGCAAGGGGCCGCCAATGCGTTTCATATAGCTATCAATGGTTTTGGCAATCGGGCCACGGTAATAAGCATTGCGTCCTTCATTGCCGATAAGCTTCAGGGTATTTGCCAGATCGGGGTTTTTGAAAATATCACCTTCTACTGGGGCTTTACCATCAATAAGATAGGTGGCCCTGGCATTGTCAAACTCTTCTAAAATTCCGCTTTCAACAAAGGGCTGAAACCTGCGCATATTCATCTGCCAGTAATAGGCAATTACTTCGGTTACCGGAAAACCTTCCCTGGCATAGGAAATGGCAGGTGCCAGCACATCTTTCATTGGCATTTTGCCAAATTTGTCATGCATCTCAAACCATGCATCAACGGTTCCGGGTACTGAAACCGGCAGGGTGCCTACCGGCGGAATTTCATCGGCGCCATTTAGGCGTTTTTTCAATTTTGCTAAATCCATTCCTGCCGGTGAGCGGCCAGAGCCGTTTAACCCGTACAGTCTTTTAGTTTCAGGATCCCAGATTATGGCAAACAGATCACCACCTATGCCATTGCCCACTGGTTCCATCAGGCCGATAGCTGCATTGGCGGCAATTGCGGCATCTACCGCATTACCACCAGCCTTTAGCACATCTATTGCCACTTGACTGGCAAGAGGATGAGCAGTGGCAGCCATGCCGTTTTTGCCCAGAACCGCACTTCTGGTCTGAAAATACTGTCCCGAAATTCGGTCACCAGCTTGCGGGTTTTTTGGCGGTGCAGCAGCAAGTTCTATTGACATGACAGCAATAAGCGCTGCGGCAAAAATGGGTGTTAGCACAAATCGCATGGCGCTTCCTCTTGTTTAATCAGGTATATTAGCCTGATGGCCTGATTGTTGAATTTGCCTGTTCTTTTCCGGCTAAGCAAGCGCATATGTGTAATCAGTCTTGCGGCTCCTTTGGTTTGTCCTCTTTTGACGGTGCTCCAAACCCGAACAAGCCGCCCAAGGCATCCAATGCCTTTTCTTCGTCGGTCTTTGGTGTTTTTTGTTCAGGGCTTGTAGTTTCTGTATTGTCGGGTTCACCAAGAAGGTTTTGTAATACGGAGCCTAATTCGCCGCCAACATTATCCTTAACAAGCTTTGCAGCCTCGGTTTTTGCCCGTTGCAAGGCTTTTTCCTGTAAGGCATCAGTATCAATGCCTGCCTTTATATTGTTCCATGGCCCCTGTATGCGAAAGGGAACATTTATTCCTTTCATGTCCTGACTGCCGCCCTGGCCCTTTAGTGAGGCAACTGCCCGCGGATTAAGGCGGTAATCAAGACTTTGCCTTCCAATGTCGATCTGTCCCTGACCGGTTACCCGTACCAATGGGCTTAGCATTTTCATATCGGTGTTTCTGGCAACACCATTTTTTATAACAGCCGATGCCAAAAGCTCCGAGAAATCCGTTTTGGCGGGTGCGTTATCATTGGCGGCCAAGGCGCCATTTAGCAGAAAACTTTGCGCACTGCGCAAAACCTGCGCCAGATTTACCCCGCGAATAGAGCCGTCTTTCATTTGCAAAGCTGCGGTGCCAGCCATGGATTTCATCATACTGTCAATGGAGTTACCCGATGTTGTGATGTCAAATTGTACTTCTCCTGTGCCTGATATCCGATCAAACCCTGCGGCCGCTTCAAACAGGGGCAGGGCTTGCACGCCACTGATCTTCCCTTGCATTTGCAGTTTGGTTTTGCCATTGCTGTTGAGTGCGATATGTCCTGAGCCTTGACCGCCATAGAGGCTGGTTTTCGTAAAATCAGCGCGCAGGCGACCATGTTTCACGACAGTTTTCAAACTGGTGTCTGCAAATTCGATATTACGCATTTTCATACTTGCCACAGCAAGAGACAAATCAGCATCTATCAGTTGCAGGGCATCCAGAGACATTGCTTTCGTGCTCCATGGCGCAATCGGAGTACCCGGTTCAGGAACTGGTGGCAAATAAGGGTTCAGATCAAGGGTTTTGATTTGCAAGGCTCCGGCAAGTTTTGGCTGTTTACCAGTCATGGAAATGGAGAAATCTCCAGTACCGGTGATCTGGTCAAAGTTCAAAACCGCCTGTTTGAAGGATAAATGCTTTGTGGAGCCGTCTACTGTCCCGGAAACGGAAAGCATTTCAAACGTACCCGGTGCAAATGCCGTCTCTTTGTCCGAACTTGCGGCTATTTTACTTAAATTGGGAAGTGCCATATCCAGTTTGCCGGCAAACCCAATGTCAGGGCCGTCCAGAAATGCCCCGTCAAAGTCAAAATTGATCAATTCTCCGGCTAGTTTTATTGCAAACGGGCTGGTCTTGCCCTCAAGGAAATCCTGTGCGCTTCCCAGATTTGTTGCAATGGAATAGGCATGACCGTTAAGCAGAAAATCACCATTTAGGGCCATTTCCTTTTCCATGTCCGGCATGGTCAGTTGCAGGTTTATATCCGAGATACTGGTTTTGGTGTTTTTGCCGTGATCAATATAGATAATCTGTCCTGCAACCAAACTAATATCGCCAAGACTGCCCTTGATGGTGCTATTGTCCGGGCTGCGAACAAATGCCTGTTCTTTGGCTTGCTTGTTGTTTTTGTTTGTATTGCTGTTGATTGTCCAGTTTACAGCCCCGGTTTTTAGCTTTTCCAAAGTAATTTCAGGCCTAATCAATGTAAATTCGCTGATCTCAACCTGTTTGCTGAACAGGGG
>JALSYJ010000170.1:5359-12509 GCA_027071965.1 Robiginitomaculum sp.
ACTAAGATTGGCAATTTGCACATTACTTGCGGATACGGAGATTTTGGGAAAAATACCAATTTGAACAGGGCCGTTTATTTTGACCTCACGGAGTAATCTCTCACTGGCCTGCTGTTCAATCTGAGCTTTGTACACTTCTTTGGGAATAAGAAGCGCCGCAATTACAAGTCCGGCCAAAACCAGAAAGAATAAGGAAAAGAAAATAGCAATAATCCGTAGCATTATGATGGCCTTTCACAAAATCAGGTCAGTGATTGAGATTCTATCCTATGTGCAGTATACTTGATTTTATGCAATTTCGCGAGGGAAGTTAAAATAAAAACCATAGTTCCGGGAGACAAAAGACATGGATGTAGTTCTAAGCCGAAGACAATTGATTGCAGGATTGGCTGCGGGTAGCGTAACGGCCTGTGTTACCAATCCTGATACCGGAGAAAGCCAGTTTTTATTAGTAAATGACGGGCAGTTAGCCAAAATGGCGGCTACGGCATGGACGGATGCGAAACGCCAAACCCCGGTTTCCAGAGACCCTTCGATGAATGCCCGGCTTTCAAAAGTTGGTGGAAAAATCACAAGAGCCGCAAATCGCCAGAATGAAAGCTGGGAATATGCAGTTTTTGATTCGGATCAGAAAAACGCCTTTGTCATGCCCGGTGGCAAGGTTGGTTTTTACCGGGGAATGATGGATTTTACCCAGAATGATCACCAATTGGCGGCGGTCATGGGCCATGAGACCGGCCATGTGGTTGGACGTCATGCTGCGGCCCGCTATTCGGCACAAATGGCAAGTCAGGCTGGTCTTGTGGCCGCCAATGTGGCCCTGTCACAATCAGATACACGCTACCGTAACGAAATTGCTGCTGTATTGGGTGCCGGTGTAACCTTTGGTGTGATTTTGCCATTTTCACGAAAGCATGAATCACAAGCAGACAGGCTGGGTGTGGATTATATGTACAGGGCAGGGTATGATGTGCGGCAATCAGTCAAACTTTGGGAGCGAATGGCTGCAGACAGTGCTGGCCCACGAAAGCCAGAATTCCTATCGACCCATCCCTCTCCGGAAACCAGAATACGTGATCTTGATGCCTATATCAGAACCAAGGGCTATGCCTAAGGGCCAAAATCTTGATCTGCTGCGGGTTTTAAGTAGAAACTTTCCCCAGACATGATTTTGGGCTTGTTTGATTTGTCTCATGGCATTAGGTTTCGCGCCGCAATGAAAGGTTGGCCGCCTTAGCTCAGTTGGTTAGAGCGCCGGTTTGTGGAACCGGAGGTCCTTGGTTCGAGACCAAGAGGCGGTACCATTCAGCATTAGCTGGTTTTTTCATTGTCTACAGATCATGAAGTCATCGTAAATGCGTCTTGCAAAAACGCTTATCCTCATTTCCCCACGGGATAAGAGCCATAGGCAGGGCAAGGGCATTCCAGGATTGTCCATTTGCTTACGAGCTATGCGAAGCGGCAAAACCCTTAATATTATTGGGGTTTGAGAGAAATATTTACCTGTCAAAGAGCGTTTTTGTCGGGGTTTTGATCCTAACCCTTACATTATAACAGGTTTTAAGGTTGGCGGGCGCCTTTTACACTTATCCCCGCAGTCCAAGGGTCAGTCAGTACTTCTTAGGGTCATTTAAGGGTCACTCTATTACCAACAAGTGCTGTTTTGGTATGATTACAGTGTCTCTCAAGTATCACCCAAGGGATAGCCAAAAAATGCACTGACCCTGAATAGTGACCCTCACCCCCAGCCGTCACACCGGATCAAGCCCGGTGTGACGAAAATGGTAGAACAGATACCCGTCCTCAAGTAGCCGCTAGGCGATAGGACATTAAAAGAGTCCTCAAGCAGCCGCTAGGCGATAGGACATTAAAAGAGTCCTCAAGCAGCCGCTAGGCGATAGGACATTAAAAGACTCCCTCAAATAGCGCAGAGGTAGGACATGGATTTGCGGCGATTTGATCAGTTTTTCCCATCTGCATACTTGGTATAGGCGGTATTTGGGATATTTTTTATTTTCTCACAAAAGAAAATCTATTGTTTTTCCAGCAGGTTAAGGTTTTGCCTGATAGGAGCTTACTGTTTATTACCAAAATTTTATCGTTTTACAGTAATTTGCTATTGATTGTTTTTCGATATTTGTTTATTGTTTATCGGCATGGACGGAAGCTAATCTGTTCATGAGGCCCGCTAAGAGGCCGCAACGGTCCCGTAAGGAGAAACAAGATGGCCCGATTTGGTAATAATGTATTTCAGTCAGTATTTGCTGTTGTCAGCTATGTCGGCATTACCGCTTTGATCGGTTTTGCAATCATAGAATCAGTTAGCAGCATATTGCTGTAATCAACTCCCCCAAGTTTGCCGCAAGACGCAAACCTTAATTAAAAATATTAACCCTGCCCCCCAGCACACTTGACCCGAGGCTTTAGGCTTCGGGTTTTTCTTTAACTTTGCAAAATTTGCAAGCCGGTATTTTTCAGGGTGTTGCTTGATGAATATTGTCTGAAATTTAGGCTGGTCAATCAAGATAATTAACGCTATATGGCGCCGGTATGTTGATAGAGGCAAGATTGTTTCCGCATCAATTGAGTGGTTAAATCGGCGCCAAAATCAACATTAGCTGTAAACTGGTCGAAACCGGCTTGTTTGCAGACCAGAGTAAAAACAGTAATTAGCTGTTTTTGCTGCATACGCCGCTTTAGCTCAGCTGGTAGAGCATCTGATTTGTAATCAGAGGGTCGGGAGTTCGAGTCTCTCAAGCGGCACCATTTTATTCCTTATATATCAAGTATTTAAATATCCCATATTTTAATGTAAATACTAGCTTTTGCAAAAGGAACCCTATAGAAACCCACAGAATTAAAACTGGCTATATAGAATTTATGATAGGCTCCTTGTTTGCGGAGTCTTGAATATTTCATGCTCCAATAAATAATGGGATAAAAATACAGCCATATGACATTAGAGAACGAGAGAAATTAAATCTCCGATTAGGTATAAAATCTTCAATATCCTACAGCTCGTTTTTTGAGTGATGTGGGATGAATATTTCGCGTGACCGAGGTCATTCTCGGCTCAGAAGGTAGCCCTTGATGAAAATATTTTTCCTTTTGTTGGTTTTTCTGTTCGCTGCGACGCTCGTCATATTGATGATATGGCGCCAACTTGATCACCGTGCAGACCGGGCAGAGATGGCTCGCCTGATAGCGTTGCAGCCCAAATCACCACGCGTCTTTGATCCGGCAATGGTGGCTGATCTTCCAGACCCGGCGCGGCGGTATTTCGAATACACGATACTAAGGGGAACTCCGTTGTTCACGGTGGCAGATATCGAGATGACGGGACAGTTTAGTCTCGGCACGAAAGAGGCGCCAAACTACATGGCAATGACCGCACGGCAGGTGCTGGCTGCACCAAATGGTTTTGTTTGGAAAATGTCTGGCGGCAAAGGGGTTATGCGTATGTCCGGATCGGATAGTGCGAGTTGGACCCGGTTCTGGATTGCAGGACTCGCCCCTGTAGCACGCTTTGGAGAGACCTCTGATCACACAAGTTCAGCATTCGGCCGCTATATAGCAGAAGCCGTTTTCTGGACCCCTGCTGCGCTTTTGCCTAGGCAGAATATTGTTTGGCAAGCGGTGAACAAAAACACTTCGAAGGTTACAATTCATCATAACGGGATCACACAGGACGTTTACATCTCCGTGACACCAGAGGGCCAACCAACAGAGGTCAGTTTTCCGCGTTGGAGCGATGCTAACCCGGAAGGAATTTATCGCCTCCAACCCTTTGGCGGCTATCTTTCTGAATTTCGAAATATTGCGGGATTTCGACTCCCGACCCATGTTGAAGCCGGAAACTTCTTTGGGACTGAAGACTATTTTCCCTTCTATCTTGTCGATGTTACAAATCTGCAATTTCCACAGGCGGAATGAGACCCCGCTGATCATGGATTCCTATCAGGCAAGCTACTGATGAAATCGGACTCAAATTCAGTGGACGTGGCAAGGATATTAAAGAACATCTTTCCCATTGGTTCCGTTGGATTATAGACTGATGCCCCAAGCGCAAGTTTGACGCCTACTGAAGAGACCCCAAGGGCGCAACTTACCAATAGAGTATCCACTTTAATCTAAAGAATAATCACTTACACGACGTAATAGAAATCTACCGATCTCTACTCAGACAAATGGTGTTTACTCTTTGATTATCAACGGTTTGTAATTATAGTTCAATGGTTTCACACCAGTGCCCATCTATGTCCCCTGTGGGGCACCATTTCTTTTGTCTAGCGGCGTGAAGAAACGCCTCCGACGGGGCGGCGAACGATCGCCGGGGCGCAGTCGCGCCCTTGGGTGCGGTTCAAGTTTGGTCTTTCGACCCACACCATTTTGGTCTGCGTTATCATTCGGCTGTTGTTTCGCTAGTTGAGGGAGTCTTTGATGTCCTATCGCCTAGCGGCTACTTGAGGACGGGTATATGTCCTACCGCTTCGCTACTTGAGGACGGGTATATGTCCTACCGCTTCGCTACTTGAGGACGGGTATATGTCCTACCGCCTAGCGGCTACTTGAGGACGGGTATATGTCCTACCGCCTAGCGGCTACTTGAGGACGGGTATATGTCCTATCGCTTCGCTACTTGAGGAGTCTTTTAATGTCCTATCGCCTAGCGGCTACTTGAGGACGGGTATATGTCCTACCGCCTAGCGGCTACTTGAGGAGTCTTTTAATGTCCTACCGCTTCGCTACTTGAGGATGTGCGCTGGAGGGGAGGTTCTACCTTGAGTGCAAAATGCTTATTCGCAACCGGCGAAGCCGTCTTCGTCCATTTTTGCCTCATAAGGGGCGGTGATTTCAGCGCCGGAAACATAAGAAGCGCGCACTTCGTCCCAGTTTTCCGGCTTGATTTCAACCATCCACGCCTTATAGGGATCATCATTGGCCAAAGACGGGTTGGCTTGCAGGTCTTCATTAACTGCGATGACTTCGCCGCCGGCTGCGGATTTGGCAGGGCCAACCCATTTGCCGCTTTCAACAGTGGCGCATGAACGCCCGGCTCTTACCTTGCGGCCAACTTTTTTCGGGGTAAATGCGACCAGGGAACCAGCAAGAGCAGTAGCAACAGAGGTCATTCCCAAGCGTATTTTACCATCTTCAATCTCCTTAACCCAGATATGATTCCCCACATCATAAAGTAAGTCTTCCGGAAGGTGACAACCACGAACATCAGCCATTTTCTGTTCCTTAAATTGATGATTCAGTTTGATTTTAAGCGAGATGGTTTAGAAGCGCAACAAAACTCTCCAAGACCGGCTTCTTGCAATTTGCCGCTGATGAAAAATACCAGGTGTCGGGCCAGCAATTGCATCATGGACAGGCGCCTTACTGTTTCATCATGTCCGGGATCAAGCCTGATTAAATTATAATGGTAGACCAGTTCACGAGCGGTTTCACGACAAGCATTAAAGCTGGGATCACCTTTGGCACCCTGACGATGCAGGGCCAAAATCCGAAATCCCTCGCGCAGAGTATCGGTTGGTTTTTTTTGCCGGGCCAATAGCCAGTTTTCCATAACCTCTTCACCCACATGCAGTAAAAATGTAGCCGCCTGCACGGGGTCGTCAGGGTTTAATTCCTGCTCCAGAGCTGTTTCCAATTGGGTGAGGTCTCTCATACAATGCCCTTGTCAAACATCAGGTTCACTGAGTCAGAAACATTTTCATGCAGGCCCACTTCACGAGGGCCAAGCCCCATGGCCAGCCCAAGCAATTGGGTGAAATAGATCACTTTGACATTGGTTTGCTTTGATAACTTTTTCAAAGCGCGGATTTGATGCATCTCAAGTCCCGAATGACAAGTTGGGCATTCCGTGGCGATAACCTCGGCTCCGGCAGCTTCGGCAGCCTGCAGTATGTTTAGCACCAATTTTGTTGACATGTCGCTGTCTGATAGGGTGTGTGCGCCACCACAACAGGCGGTTTTCATGGCGAATTCCACATTCTCCGCGCCAGCAACTTCCAGCAAATCATCCATATAATGGGGCTTTGAGGTGCTTTCGCTATTCCCGCCCTGATCCTTTTCGGGGAAAATATGACGGGGCCGGGTGTACATGCAGCCATAATAATTGGCAATTTTAAGCCCTTTTAAGCCGCCCTTGATTTTTTGCCGTAGTTCATCTTCGCCAATGCCAAATTTAATCCAGTCCAAAGCGTGAATGGTTTCAACTTCTCCGGCTTCATAAACCGGATGTTCGGCCTTTTTTGATATTTTTTCTACGACATCGCGGGATTTTTGTTTATTTTCAAGATCATACTCAGCTTTTTTAAGGTTGTGATAACAGCCATTGCAAGGTGCCATAACCACGTCTTGTTTGGTTTCATTCTTGGCCAGAGATAACACCCGCGAAGAAAGATAGGTTTGAATTTCCGGGTCGATGTTTTTAACCTCCATCGCCCCGCAGCAATTCCAGTTATCAATTTCCTTTAGCTCAAGTTGCAGTTCTTTTGCTATTGCCTTGGTCGAGGTGTTGTACGGCTGTGCCGTGCCCTCCAGAGCGCAACCGGGATAGTATGCTACTTGTTTGTATTTATCTTTACGGGTTTGCATCACAAGCCCTCCTGTTTGCCTAGTCCAAGCGCCATGCGCTGTTCGGCTTTTTCTTCTGCAATATGTTCTTCAATGGCATTTCTTGCCTTGTCCCATTTTCTGGTTTTGGGCTTGAACAATGTTGCCCATCCCAAATGAAACAGGAATTTGACCGGCAGATGGCGGATCATCTGTCTGACCATTTGGATAAGCCAGTCTTGTATCAGAGGCTGCCCGGATTTTTGCAAAAAATTCTTCAAGACCCGTCCATCTTCGATTTTTCCGTTTTCAACCACCTGCCGGGTGAATTCATTGTCAAAAATTGTTGAGTTGGAGGTCGGTGTATGGCTTTTTAATTCCAGCCAGTGTGCGGTGGCCTTCATTATGCCTTCGGGCATTACGTCACGAGGACAGGCATAGGTGCACTTGTTACAAGAGACACACTGCCAGATTATATCCTTATCGCGCAATAATTCGGATTCCATACCCATGCGAATCAGATAAATCCAGTATCTGGGATTAAAATCAGGGTTGATAGCATTTACCGTACAGGCATTGGTGCAAG
>JALSYJ010000171.1 GCA_027071965.1 Robiginitomaculum sp.
CAGTGACAGCAGTCGCTGTCGCTCTCGATCAAACAGCTGCTGTTGGCGTCTTTGAATTTCAACTCGACTTCCTCTTCCGGTAGCACACTGAGCACATCCAGTAGGTAATTGACATTGAAGCCAATTTCCATTTCACTGCCTTGGTAGTCCACAATCATGTCTTCATGCGACTCGTCCTGTTCGGTATTTTGAGCGTGTACGGTGAGGAGGTTTGGAGCAAGTACTAATCGAACACCTTTAAATTTGTCGTTAGAGAGGATGGCGGCTCTTTGTAGTAGGCTTTTGAGCAGATCTTTTTGGGTGTGGAGAATCTGGTCATTATCTTTTGGTAGGACACGACGATAATCTGGGAAGCGTCCATCAACCAATTTACAAGTGAAGATAGCATCCTCCATGCGTACGGTGAGGTAGTTTTGGGCTAGAGCGATTTCTACTAAGGTTTCGTCATCTTGTATGAGTTTTTGTAATTCCATGACGCCTTTGCGTGGCAGAATCGCTTGCGAAGTGGGCAAATCATCCATTTCTAATGGAGTTGAGCAGGTGGAGAGGCGGTGTCCGTCTGTGGCGACGACACGGAGCTGATTACCTTGAATATCGAATAGCATGCCGTTGAGATAGAATCGGACATCTTGTGATGCCATGGCAAAGGCCGCGCTGTGAATGAGGCGTTTCAGTTGATGTTGAGACAGGGCAAAAGAGAGCGATATTTGACTCATATCAATGGTTGGGAAGTCTTCAGTTGGCAGGGTGGAGAGTTTGAAACGAGAACGCCCAGCAGCCAGTTCACAGCGGTTATCTTCGAAAGACATGACAACGGTGAGTCCATCGGGCAGTGAACGGATGATGGTAAGCAGTTTAACAGCAGGTAGGGTGGTGGCAAAGTCACCATCACTGCTTTCGAGTGCTGTTTGGGCGCGTGTTTCGATTTCTAAATCAGAAGCCGTGAGGGTAAGGGTGCTGTTCTGTACTTCCAGTAACACATTTCCCAAGATTGGCATGGTTTGGCGCTTTTCGACCACACCGGCAACTTTTTGTAAGGCTTTAAGGAGGTTTTCACGAGAGAGGCTGAGTTTCATGGACTTGTACCTTAGTGATTGAGTTAAGTGGTTATGATTCGAATGAGGCTGTTGAAATCGTCATCGATACGGTGATCTTCTTCCCGCAGTTTATGGATTTGGCGCACTGCGTGCAGTACGGTGGTGTGGTCTCGACCACCGAAGGCATCGCCGATTTCGGGTAGGCTGTGATTGGTCAGTTCTTTGGCAATCGCCATTGCCATTTGACGCGGGCGGGCGATGTTCCGTGAGCGGCGTTTGGAGAGCAGGTCGGCGACGCGAATTTTATAGTAGTCGGCGACGGTCTTTTGGATATTTTCCAGCGTAATCATTTTTTGCTGCAGCGCCAGCAAATCTTTCAATGCTTCTTTGACCAATTCGACACTGAGTGGTTTTTGTACGAATTGGGCATAGGCACTGACCCGACGGAGTGCGCCTTCTAAATCTCGTACATTGCCTCTCAGCCGTTTGGCAAGGAAAAAGGCGACTTCATCTGGCATAATCAACCCAAATTCTGAAGCTTTTTTCATCAAAATGGCGACTCGCATTTCGAACTCTGGCGGTTCGACTTGGATGGTCAGTCCCCAGCCAAAGCGGGATTTCAAACGATCTTCTAGTCCATCCACTTCTTTTGGAAAACGGTCAGAGGTCAGGATGACCTGTTTGTTTCCTTCCAAGAGGGTATTAAAGGTATGGAAAAACTCTTCTTGCGACTGTTCTTTGTTAGCGAAAAATTGAATGTCATCAATCAGCAGTGCATCCAGTGAACGGTAGAAGCGTTTGAAAGTGTCAATTTTATTGTGTCGCAGGGCGTTGACCATATCGGCAACAAAGCGTTCGGAGTGTAGATAGACAACTCGAGCTTGTGGATTTTTTTGTAGTAGTGCATTGCCGATGGCATGCATCAGATGTGTTTTCCCCAATCCCACGCCTCCATAAATAAAGAAGGGGTTGTAACTGCTACCTGGGTTTTCAGAGACTTGTCTCGCGGCGGCGGCGGCCAATTGGTTGGCTTTCCCTTCAACAAAGGTGTCGAAAGTGAAGTTGGGGTTGAGGTTATGTTTGATTTTGTTTTCCGTTTCAGTCCCACTGTTAGCTTTGGAGGGAGATTTTTGTAGTGGCTGAGGCGTGGTGGGTTCGGGCTCTTCGATAAGATCCAGCGCATAGTCGCCGATTTCAAATTTGATTTCGGGGGTGTTAATGGGCGCACTTTGTGCCACGGCTGCTTCGATTTTATCGACCAGCTTTTTTTGCACCCAATCTAGAATGAAGCTAGAAGGCGCTAAAAGCCGAATAGTCCCTTCCTCTTCAACCGCTTGTAAGGGACGAATCCAGGTATGAAATTGCTGATCATTGAGATCATTTTCCAGTTGTGAGAGGGCATTTTCCCAAATGGCGGAAGCAGGGTTGGACATAGGTTTTTTAGCTCGAATAGATAGATACGATTATTATACCGATTTGCCTGTGTATAACTTTGAAAATTATCAATATCATGTGGATAACTTTTGGGATAAGTATGTTGAGAAGGCAGGGTATTGATATCTAACTTTTTGAAAAATATGAGATAAAAATTTATTTTGAAAAGTGAATAAAATCCCCAGTCCTGAAGGAGGGTTAGAAAGTGAACATCTCCACCAGCCTATCGGAGACGGTTTGTTGAGTGTTGATATCTAATTTGCCGAGTCGCTTAATGAGTCTTTTTTTATCGACAGCGCGTATTTGATCAAGCAAAATGAAGCCAGACTGCCCTGCAAAAAAACATGGGACTCTGGATGGGCACTCAAACCCTTTAGAGGTCATGGGTGCCACCAATATTGTGGAGAGGGGAGACATTTCGTCAGGGGAGATAATTAAGCAAGGACGCGTTTTATTGATTTCTCGTCCAAGAGTTGGATCGAGATTGATAAGCCAAACATCATAGCGAGAGGGGAATGCTTTTACCATTCCCATTCCTCGTGAAGGCTTTCTGAGAGTTCGGTTTCTAGCCACAGTTGCTCTTCTTCTGATAAAGGAGAATGAGCTAAAGCAGTAAATGCTTCTTTCCAGCCTTGTCTCACTTCTTTGATTGGACGGAGCAGGATGCCTTCAGAGGTGAGTTCGATTGCTAACTCTTTTCCTTCTAAATGAGCCTGCTCAATGAGGTGTTTGGGAAGACGGACGCCTTTCGAATTGCCAATCGAGATG
>JALSYJ010000172.1 GCA_027071965.1 Robiginitomaculum sp.
TGATGTGGTTAACGCTATTTGTGACAAGATGATCCGCAGGCACCCGCATATTTTTGCATCAAGCACGATTGATAGCGCAAAAGCTCAAACCCACGCCTGGGAAAAGTACAAATCACAAGAGCGGGAGAAAAAAGGTGAGCATGGAACTCTGGCAGGTATTGCCACTACCCTACCCCCGGTTTTGCGGGCACTGAAACTGCAACAAAGGGCCGCTGGAGTGGGTTTTGACTGGCCTGATCTGGAGCCTGTTTTCTCCAAGCTACAAGAGGAAATCAAGGAATTGCAGCATGGCATGGAGGCTGAGAAAGGCCCTGATTACATTGAGGAAGAACTTGGGGATATATTGTTTGTTTGCATAAGCTTATGCAGAAAACTAGATGTGAATCCTGATGCGTCATTGGAACTAACGAACAAGAAGTTCATACAAAGATTTCGCTATATTGAAGAAGCACTGCAATCAAAAGGTAAAACCGTTGAGCAATCTTCATTGCATGAAATGGATGCGCTTTGGGACGAGGCCAAAGGCAAGTTGAAATAGTTTTTATGCCAGCAAGGATAGAATTTTTTCCGCTGCCGCTGCGCTGGGGCTGGTAACTCCTCCACGCATTTTATCAATAGTTCGCTTTAATTTTTCTTGTGTTCTTTGGTACAGCTCATCATCCTGTAATAACTCAAGCAGGCTTTTGGCAAGATTTTCACCAGTACATTCACGGGTCAGATATTCGGGCAAGACAGCTTCTTCGGCAGCCAGATTGATCAGACTTGCAAATGGTGCCTTGAACAATAGCTTTTGTAGCGGATAGCCCAAAATGCCGCCCAAACGATAGCCAACCACTGAAGGAACTTTGGCATTTGCCAATTCAAGCGTAATAGTCCCTGAGCAGGCCAGTGCAAGTCTGGAAGCCTTAAACACATCCCTTTTCTGATGTTCTTCGAGCAAAATAATATCTTGCAGGCGTGAGTCAGTCATTGCCAAAGCCCGCACCTCAGTGGCGACGCTATCGGAAAGTGGTGAGACCACCAGCAGGTCAGGGAATTCTTCCCGTACCAGATCCAGCGCGTCTAAGAAATGCTTATGCAATTGCCTTATCTCGGCAGAACGCGAGCCAAAAAAAACCGACAGTACGGTTTTATTATCAGGATTAAACGGAAATTCAGTTTTTGTATGTGCATGCTTATTATCTGAAAACAAAGCAGGATTACCTACAAAAGTAGTATCCAAGCCTTGCTCTTCAAAAAAGCTATGGTCAAATGAATGAATTGTCAGCAAATGATCATAAACCATGGCTGTGGTTTTTGCTCGTCCCGGTCGTGTGGCAAAAACCTGTGGAGCTACATATTTAACCAGTTTACATTCCGGGAGATGCTTTCTTATTTGTTTGGCTACCCGAATTGTAAATCCCCATGAATCTATCAAGATCACGATTTGCGGCTTTGCCCGGACTATTTCCTGAACTGTCTGCTGTACCAGTTCTTTAACCTTGTGATAGGCCAGCAATCCATCAACAATACCCATAACCGCAAGTGGCCGAATATCAACAGGGCTGGATACACCAATGGCTGCCATTTTGCCCCCCCCTACCCCACGAATGTCAAGTGGCTCTACGGATTGTTCACGCAGTGCATCAATTAGATAAGCGCCCAATTGATCACCGCTGGATTCAGCTGCGACAACAAAAACCCTGTTGAGATTATCTTTGTCTCTACGGCTCAATTTGGCAGCTCCACGCCCCACAGGAACAACCCTTCCCGATCAGCCACAGCACGCATTTTTTCCCGGTCAATCAAAAAACTATTGCCTGCGGCAAAGGCAATACCAGCTAATCCGGCCCGAGCTGCCAAAATAACAGTTTTCTCGCCAAGTGTTGGCAAGTCCACTCGCTGATCCTGAGAAGGTTTCAGGGATTTAACCAGAACTCCACGGCGTGCATTTTCACTTCCTCTAATGGATTCAGGCAATGCAGCACAACGGCGCAGCATTTTACTCGTTCCTTCTTGAGCCTCTACCGCCAGGGTCAGACCATTGCAAATCACCGCGCTTTGTCCAATATCGAGCGCGCCAATGGCGGCAATGACCTCAAGCCCCTTTTTGATATCTTCATGATCAGACTTAGATGGCAAACAATTACTAAGCGGGCCAATCGGAGCCAATAAATTGTCGGCTATTTCCTGCGGGCTTATGATCATAAAGCCCTCTCTTTCAAAAACAGATAAAATGGCGCGCATCAACTCATCATCGCCTTTTGTTGCGGCCAGTAAAACCCTTGGCAATTCCCGCAAAGCTTTTTTGTCCAGTTTTAGTTTTGCAAAATCTGGTCGATCTACCTTGCCGGCAAAACAGACATGAGTGCAGTTTTGGCGTTTTAGTGCGTTTATTATTTTGCCAATAGCTCCAATGGGGTACCAGTCACCGCTCGACAATGAGCCATTGGGATCAGCATAGCCTGTGATATTAACAGGATACACAAAATACCCGCCGGCAATTGCCTGTCCGGCCACTTCCGCAGGAAGATCTCCACCAAAGGCAACAAGACCTATGCGATTTCCATCAATTATATCTAGTGTTTTATTTGCCATCAGCAAGACACAATGCACGGGTTCTGTTTTTATCGCGAATAAAGTCTATGATTTGCATAACCTCCTCGCAATCCTCGAATTCTTTTGTGACGCTTTGCACTTTCGCGTCAAACAGGCCAGGGGCCAAAAACAGCATGGAAAACGCTGACCTCATTGTGTGAATTTTTTTGCGGGAAAAATTGTTTCTTTTTAGACCAATAATGTTTAATCCAGCCAGACTTGCCCGATGCTGATACACTAATCCAAAAGGGATGATATCTCTGGTAACAATTGTGCTGCTACCAACAAAGGCAAAATGTCCAATATGGGAAAACTGGTGAACCGCCGATTTGGCACCAAGAATACAATGATCCCCGATAACCACATGACCTCCTGCTAGGGCATTATGGGTGAACGTTACATGGTCTGCAATTATACAATCATGAGCCACATGACTGCCGGCCATAAAATATCCGTGCGATCCAACTATTGTTTCAGATCTGCCACGAACTGTTCCTCTATGCATGGTTACATGTTCGCGGATAATGGTATCAGAGCCAATTCGTAAGCTTGTATCCTCGTTACAATAACTAATATCCTGAGGCGGTGCCCCTAACACAGCAAATGGGTAAACCTCACACCGTTTTCCCAAAAAGGTTTTTCCCATTATGTGGGTTTGGGCGTGCAAGACAACATCATCATCCAGCACCACCCCGTCTTCAATTACACAATAAGGGCCAATAGATACGTTTTTGCCTAATTCCGCTTTTGCTGAAATAATGGCCGAAGGATGGATTTTAGAAGCGCTCATCCTGTAACTCCTTCAGAACATGGCTCGGGTTTTCATCTAAACTATAGCATTATTCCGATTGCACTCATTTACTTTTTTGAATGTCGCGCACCATTTTTTGGATGGCAACGATTTCACGTAAATGCTGACGAAATGGCTGGGCGGGAGTTCCGCTCCAGGTTTCATTGGCCGGCATATCTTTTATCAAAGACGACCCTGCAAATAATGTGCTGTCATCGCCAATTTTTACATGCTCTGTTATTCCGACTCTTCCTCCCATGCGCACACGGTTTCCCACGAGAACGCTGCCCGAAATACCGACATAAGCAGCCAGCACACAGTTCTCACCCATGACAACATTATGTCCAATTTGAACAAGGTTATCTATTTTTGTGTTTCTACCGATTTTTGTGGCGGAAAAAACACCACGATCAATTGTCGTGTTTGAACCAATAGTAACATTATTAGCAATATACACTGTACCAAAGTGAGGAACATCCACCAAGCCATCTATTCCCGGCTCGGTACCAAATCCCTGTTCGCCAATAACTGCTCCTGAATAGATATTAACAGAATCACCAATTTGGGCAAAAGAGATATGTACTCCTGAACCAATGACACATTCATCGCCAATAATAACACCCGCACCAATTGTCGTGTTAGCGCCAATTATGGAATTTTTTCCAACAGAAGCCCCTTTGCCAAACGCAACTCCAGGGCCAATGCTTGCTGTAGGGTGAATAGAAACATCCTTGTCGCGATCACCATCATGGCTGTATTCGATGATGGGCTGTACCAGCAGGTTTGCAATTGTAGCAAAGGCCTCCATGGGAAACTCATGGACAAGTACCGCGCCATCAAAGGATTGCAAATTCTTGGCAAGCCCTTGATTTACTACAATAACAGCTCCGCTTGTTATCCTCTTTGGCAGGTGTTTTTTCTGCACTGCATAGCCCACAGTTCCTGCTGTTAAGGCATCAATTGGCCCCACAGAGTGGATATGCTGCTCCGGATTACCCTGTTGCAGGTGAGCACCAGTGGCATCTACAAGTTCAGACAACAAAACAGGTGACAAGCAGTGATAAAATCGTGAATCGATCATATCATGCATCCGATATCGCTATCTGCCCTGTCTGGCACCTGGCTGTTGTGGTTCCGGTTTGCGCGGAACACGAACCCGAACCACTGCGGTTGTAGAAACAGCTTCATCCATTTTTTTAATTACATCAGAGGTGATATCAGACTGCTTATTGCGGAATAACACAGCAGATTCATTCAACAGAATATCAATTTTCTTCTCGGTGATTACAGCATTAACTGCTGCTTCATATGCTTGTAGAATTGGCTTTCTTGCCTCTTCTCCGGTTGCGTTCATCTGGCGTTTTTTCCAATCAGCCAATTCACCAAGTTTCTGGCGTAATTCCTGCTCACGGCGCATAAGATCTGTACGAGTGCGCAGAACCTCTGGAGTTAGAGCTGATATTTCTGCGTTTAATTGCTGAGCCTGGGTGCGTAATGGAGCCAGCTCCGGTTCAAATTCAACATCAATCTGCTTATCAATTGCTAGTAATTGCTCAGCGACGCTTTTGCCGACCTTGGACTGCAGTAAAGCACCCTCCTGACTAATGACAGCAACATTAGCCTGAGCAGTAGCGCCTCCTGCGCCAAGAGTTAAAAGAGCAAGTGACAAAAAAATTGCGTGTAAAGTTTTCATACCTAAAACCTAGTTGTTTGGGAGAATCGGAAAGTCCTCACGTCATCATATACTTCTTGACGTAATATTTGTGAGAAGTCAAAGCGAACCGGGCCAAAGGGGGAATCCCAAAATACACTTACCCCGGCAGATACTCGTAATGCTAGATCATCACGAACGGCAAATCTGGTAGTATCAGCGACAATTTTGTCGTTTTCATCAAGCAGTCCCAGCGTGCCAAACTCAGTAAAAAAAGCACCCTTAATTCCATATTCGTCCGGAAGACCGACAGGAAAGGCCAGTTCAACAGAGCCAATAGCATATGCCTTGCCACCCAAAGCATCACGCCTGACCTCTGTAGTGCCACCGTTTCCATCGTCGACAAACTCAACGATACGAGGCCCGATACCTGCTATATCAAACCCTCTAAAGGAAAGCCCGCCCTTGAAAAAGCGATCATTAATCCGAATATCAGCTCCTCCCCATCCGGTAATATATCCAGCATCAATATGGGCGCTTAAAATAAAATCCTTGATCAGACCACGATAAACATTTGCGCCAACTCTGGTGCGAATAAATTTAACATCGCCACCAAAACCGGCAATATCCTGATCGAATGAAACATCAAATCCACGAGTGGGCTCAATTGGGTCATTCTTACGATCCCATCTAACCGTAAATCCAAGCAAAGAAGTGATGCGAGAGCCAACCTGTGAACATATTTGCGCTGATGCCTGACAGGTGAAAACGAAATTACCATTGGCATCCACTACCGGGTTTCCGAACAGGTCTGTCTGCACCGCTTGCGGGGCCGTTATGGTGTCATTTCGCAAAGTATAGCGCAGGAACAAGGACGAATTTCCCGTTAATGGCAAGCCTAAACGCACACCACCGCCCATGGACTCAGACAAGAAACTAGCCTCTCTGATAAAGTCGGATCTAACATTGAACAAATCAAATCCCGCTGACATATTGCGGCCAAGAAAGCGAGGTTCTGTAAAGCGGATATCCACGCTTCTGCGGCGCACACTTGTTGACACGGCAAAGCGTAAAAATTGTCCCCGCCCTCTAAAGTTACGTTCAGAAATCGAAATATCCAAAAGAAAAGAATTCAAAGATGAAAAGCCAGCCCCAAAGGACAATTCACCGGTTGGCTGTTCTTCTACTTTTACCACCACAACTGCGCGGTCTGGTTTTGATCCTGGTTCCTCGGTCAACTCGACTTCCTTAAAAAAGCCAAGCCTTCTGATCAGGTTACGGGATCGATCCAGCAAGGCACGATTAAAGGCATCTCCTTCAACCAACTGAACCTCTCGGCGAACGACATTGTCAAGGGTTCTGGTATTGCCTTCAATTCGCACCCGCTCGATATAGACTCTGGGGCCTTCATTCACCATGAATTGAATGTCAACGGTTCGCTCTTCGCGGTTTCGCCGACGTTGAGGGCGAACTTCAACAAACGCATAACCAGTGGCACCTGCTGCAAAGGTAAGACTGTCAACAGCGTTCTCAATCTGTTTGTTCCTGTATAAACTACCGGGTTTGATCGGCACCAATTGTTGCAAAATATCCGTATCCAGTGCGTCAAGCTCTGTCTTTACGGTCATTTCCCCAAACCGGTATTTCACTCCCTCATCCACAGTAAAGGTTATATAGAAGTTCTTTCGATCAGGCGTTAGTTCTGCAACAGACGAAACAACCCTGAAATCTGCATAGCCCTTATCGCCATAGAACTGACGCAATAATTCGCGATCATACTCCATCCGGTCGGGGTCAAAATTATCATTAGAGGTCAGGAATTTCCACCAGCGTGATTCTTCGGTAGCCAATACCCGTCGCAAAGCCGAATCAGAAAAAATGACATTGCCAACAAAATTGATCCTGCGAACATCAGTTACCGGCCCTTCTGTAACTTCAAAAATAAGGTCGACACGGTTTTGCGGTTGTTCAGCAATTTTAGGGGTAACAGTAGCTGCAAAACGACCAGACCTGCGGTATAGCTCAATAATTCGCTGCACGTCACTTTGCACCCGGGCCCTGGTGAAAATGGCTCGTGGCTGCGCCTGAACCTCCTCACGCAACTTATCTTCCTTTAATGCCCTATTTCCCTCAAAGATAACCCGGTTAATGATCGGATTTTCAACAACATTTACCACCAAGGCGCTATTAACCTCACGAATGGAAATGTCTGCGAACAGCCCGGTAGCGAATAAAGTCTTAAGTGATAAATCAATCAATTGCGGATCAAACGGATCGCCGGGGCCAAGCAGCAAATATGATTGAACAGTACCAGCTTCAAGACGCTGATTACCCTGAACCACCACTTGCCGAATGCGCGAAAGGGGATTTTCTGCCGACGCTGATGACACTTGTGCAAAGGAAGCAGAAGGATACAACACTGCCGAAAAACCAATGAGCAAAGTCACTAAAAACAATAAGCCGAAACGAGGCATATAATACAAATCCCTATATATGTTTTTTAAGAAAACATTTGGGCCAAGAAATCAAACACGTTGAAATAGCGCAAGTCATTGAATGTGGCAAAGGCCAAAAGCCCAATTACGGCAAAAAACCCGATTTTGTACCCAATTATCTGCAATTCCATGCTCAAAGGGCGCTTAAAAATCGCTTCATACGCGTAAAACACCAAATGACCGCCGTCAAGCATCGGCACCGGAGCCAGATTTATCAGGCCAATCGCCACCGATAACCCGCCAGCGAGCCAAATCAGTGAGATTATCCGTTGCCCCAGATTTCTATCATCAATAACCTTGCTGTCAGAGCTACCGGTTCCAACTTTGCCGGAAATATAAAAAATGCGAAGTGGTCCGCCAAGCATTTCCGCCGAGCCTTTGCCGCGAAACAATCTTCCAACAAATGCAATCTGATCACCAATAACCTGTCTGGTTATGACTGTGCCTTCGATAACGGCCCCGACTGGGCTAAATTTCTTGGTATAAACCTCATCTGATGGGCCCAGACCCAAAAAACCTGTTTGGGACATTTTGCCAAAGATATCTTCACGCTCGGCAGCATCCGGGGTTGCAGTAAGAAGGACTTCCTCTCCATTTCTATCAATAATGAAATCAATAGGATCATTGGCGCTAATGGCAACGATTGAGGCAAATCTTCTAAATGTTTGTAATTCCTCCCCATTGGCGCTCTTAATCACATCTCCGGGCATAAAGCCTGCCCGTTCGGCAGCGCTTTGTGGTACTACGGCCCCGACAATCGCGCTGCGCTGTGACACCCCGAATATGGACAAAAAGATTGAAAATACAAAAATTGCAAAAATAAAATTCATCAATGGCCCGGAAACAGTAACTGCGGCTCTGCGCCATACGGGCATTAAGTGAAAAATGCCCCTGGCCGCTTCCACGGTGTTAGGCTTGTTTTCCCGCATCTGACGAGAGGTTTCTTCATCAGGTTGGCTTGTTGCTCCGGAATCTCCTGCGAATTTCACATACCCACCAAGCGGAAGGCTTGATACCTGCCATTTTGTTCCGTGCCTGTCAGTGCGCTGCAGCAATGGCCGACCGAAACCAATTGAAAACACCTCGACCTTAAACCCAAGCCATCTTGCTACCAGAAAATGGCCCATTTCATGTACGAACACAATAAGTGTGAACACAAACAAAAAAGAGAAAATAGAAGCAATACCAAAAATAATTGTATCCATAACGGATTTCCCTTTTATTACCCCTGCAGGCGCTGTGCGCTTTGCAGCGCAACAGAGCGTGCCATTTTATCAATTTCAAAAACCTGCTCAAAAGATTGGGGTTCTCCACGCCATGGATCAGATTCAGAAGTCTTTGAATTCATAACTGTTGATATAAGCTCTGCTATTTGCCCAAACCCCAGATTGCCTTGCAAAAAGAGAGCCACAGCCACCTCATTTGCAGCATTTAGTGCATTGCAGGAATTGCCGCCTGCTGCCATTGCGTGTTTTGCCAAATTCAATGCAGGAAAACGCCTGTCATCAGGGGGTTCAAAGTCAAGTCTGGATAGTTCTGACAGGCACAAGGACTTAACAGATGTGGCAATTCTGTTTGGCCATGCCCACGCATGGGCAATGGGAACACGCATGTCAGGAGCCCCTAATTGGGCCAATAACGAGCCGTCTTTATACTGAACCAAACCGTGCACCACCGATTGAGGATGAACCAAAACATCTATTTGCGATGGACTTACGTCAAAAAGATGGCGAGCCTCAATAATTTCCAGCCCCTTATTCATCAAACTTGCTGAGTCCACAGAAATCTTGGAGCCCATCGCCCATACTGGATGCGCAATTGCCTGCGCAGGTGTAGCCTTTTTGATCTGCTCAAAGTTCCATGACAGGAACGGGCCGCCGGATGCTGTCAGGATTATTTTTTCCACCATATTGGATTGGGCAGGGTCAAATACCTGAAATATTGCATTATGCTCTGAGTCCACGGGCAAAAGGGTCGTGCCATTTTTGGCGCAAATGCTCATAAGCAAAGAGCCGCTGCAAACCAGAGCTTCCTTGTTGGCCAGAGCCAAAATACATCCGCGCTTTGCCGCCTCCAGCACTGATGGCAGTCCTGCAGCACCGGTGATTGCGGCCATGACCCAGTGGGCATCACAGGCAGCAGCAGTCATTAACGCATCAGGGCCAATACCAATTTGTGTATCAAGCCCTGCAATTGCCTCGCGCAGATCGTTTTCAAATTGCCCATCGGCCAGTGCGATAAATTCTGGATGAAATTCGTGAACCAGTTTTGCCAGCTTTTTCCAATTGCTGTTTGCAGTAAGGGCTTTCACTTTTATTGAATCAGAGCCGTTTTTGGCTCTTTGCTCTCGGATAATATCAAGAGTGGCGTCACCTATTGAGCCGGTCGCACCCAAAACAGTAATGGTTTTTACTGATGAATTTTCCATTCCTAAAAAGAGCCCCAAACACCTGGAAATTCATATATCAGCGCTGAACACACCAACACCGATGCCAAAAAAGCATCCATTCTGTCAATTACACCGCCATGACCAGGAATAGTGTCACCGGTATCCTTTACTCCAAAATGACGTTTCATTCTTGAAATAAGCAAATCCCCTCCGGATGCGACAATAGTCAACACAAATGCGAGCCCGCCAAAGTTAATTGGCGAGTTTCCAAATAAAATCGCAAGTGCCACACCTGATATTGTACCCAAAGCAACGCCACCAAAAAAACCTGACCAGGTTTTATTCGGGCTTATTTCCGGCCATAATTTGGGGCCTCGTATCATGCTTCCAAGCAGATAGGCCCCAGAATCCGCAGCCCATACAACCACAAAGATAAATAAAACCAGTGCCAACCCGCCTGATTGATCGCGTAATAAAATCAATAATAACAAGGGCAAAAGAATGTATAACAGCCCAAACCCTGATCTCCACGCACTCCCGCGCCGTGCCCGCTCCAGACAATTAATAACTACGAATGAGAACAGTAATATCCCAGCCATAGTAATCTGCCCGATAGCAACAAATGTCAGGGTAAAAGTTAAAGCCGCACCGTTTAATATATCCGGCAATATGCCGCCTTTGGGATCAGATATATTTTTCCATTCCAACAACATAGCAAGCCCAAACAGCCAGGAAACTATTATAAACAACAGCCCGCCCTGAAACACCGCTGCCAGGGCAATAACCACCAAAACCACGGCAGATATTACACGCACAACAAAGCTCTTGCTTTGAAATGGTCGAAACAAACCGCCTGGTTTCATAGCTCAACCCCGCCTAGTCTTCGCTTTCGCTGACTGTAAACCGTAAGGGCTGCATCATAATCAGCAGGCGTAAAATCCGGCCACAGGACATCAGTAAGAACAAATTCAGCATAGGCGCTTTGCCAGAGCAGAAAATTGCTTAAACGATTTTCCCCGCTGGTACGAATGATCAAATCAGGATCAGGTTGCCCTTTAGTATCAAGAAAACTTGCAATGGTTTTTTCTGTTATGGCATCAATTTGTATGGAGCCATTGGCCACCTGACTGCAAATATTTTGCACCATGCGAATGATTTCATCTCGTCCGCCATAATTAAAGGCAATATTTAAGTTCAATCCTGAGTTTAATCTGGTCTTGCTTTCTACATCTTGCAGAATTTCGCTGATGTCCTGTGGTAAATTGTTTTTGTTCCCCAAAACTTTAACGCAAACCTTTTCATTGTGCAGTCTGTCCAGATCACGGTGTACAAAGGATTTTAACAGAGCAAAAAGCGCCTGTATTTCTTCTTCTGGACGCTTCCAGTTTTCAGTAGAAAAACTATATAGTGTAAGGTGCCTAGTTCCACTTTTGGCTGCGTGGGAAACAATTTTGCGCACAGTATCAACACCGGCCTGATGACCAAATACCCGGGACTTGCCTCTGGCCTGCGCCCAACGGCCATTGCCATCCATGACAATAGCAACATGGCCGGGGGCTTTTTGCGAAGTCGTCGGTGAATTGTTTTTAGACACCGGCTTAAACCTGCATAATCTCTTCTTCTTTTTGAGCAAGAAAATCAGATATTTTAGAGATTTCCGCATCGGTTGCAGATTGAACCTCATCACTTAAGCGCTTGTGCTCGTCTTCGCCTATTTCGCCGTTTTTTTCCATAGACTTTAATGTCTCCATACCATCACGACGAACATTGCGAACGGCGACTTTTGCTGTTTCGGCAAAACGACTGGCCAATTTAGCCATCTCAATTCTTCGCTCTTCATTCAATGGAGGAACCGGAATTCGGATATTCTGTCCATCTACAATAGGGTTCACCCCCAAATCAGCATTACGTATTGCCCGTTCTACCGCCGCAACCAGTGTTTTGTCCCAAACGGAAACCGATAACATTCTTGATTCAGGCACGTTAACAGTTCCAACCTGATTGATAGGGGTTGGACTGCCATAGGCATCAACCATTACACTGTCCAGCATGGCCGCATGAGCGCGCCCGGTTCGCAGCCCGGAAAATTCATGTTTTAGTGCGTTCAGTGCGCCGTTCATTCGGCGCCGTAAATCCTCAATGTCATATTCAGCCATTATAGCGCTCCTGTTGAATTAAGCTTCACCAATTACCGTGCAAACACCAGACCCGGCCAGAACTTTCTGCAAATTACCGGGTCTTTGATTTGAGTATACAATTATCGGTATATTATTATCCCGCATCATTGCTACTGCAGAGGCGTCCATTACTCTTAGATTTTTTGCCAAAACCGTATCATAATCAAGATTGTCATATCGAACAGCATCGGGATTATGCTTGGGATCAGCAGAATACACACCATCAACCTGAGTGCCCTTCAGCAAAGCATCACAAGCCATTTCTGCCGCGCGCAAAGCCGCCCCGGTGTCCGTGGTGAAAAAAGGATTTCC
>JALSYJ010000173.1 GCA_027071965.1 Robiginitomaculum sp.
TTACTGATGTAAGGCGGGATGCGGGAAAAAACGCTATATCTGTAAACCTGACCAGAGGGCCATTTCGCAGTCTTGAAAACCACTGGCAGTTTCACTCGCTTTCAGATGGCTCTGCTGTGGTGGAGTTTTGGGTGAGTTTCGCATTTTCCCTGCCTGTTCTTGGGTCGTTATTCCGCTCCAAGCAACAAAGGGCCGAGCAATTGATCCTGCAATCATTTGAACGGCGGGCAGGGCAGTGCTGCACAAAAATACCCTGTACAATGGACGAAAATGAAATTGCCAAGGAAATAAAAAGGCTACAGACTATCAGCAAGCATAGCTAGTGCCTGCCGGACGCTGTTCATGCGAACATTAGCCCGGCCATCATTATCAAAGCGACACTCTTTGGTTACGGTTCTAAAGCCAATACGGGCAACCGCAAAACAAACCAGACCAACAGGTTTCTCATCGGTGCCCCCGCCAGGCCCGGCAATGCCGGTAACAGCTACTGCCACATCAGCACTTGATGCCGCAAGTGCGCCTTCTGCCATCAATTCTGCTACTTTTTCGCTTACTGCACCATGTTCAACCAACATGCCCTGTGGCACTCCAAGCAGGGACGATTTTGCCTTATAGGAATATGTGGTGAAACCGCAGTCAAAAACTCTGGAGGAGCCATCTACGGCAGTCAGGGCCGCGCTTACCAGTCCACCAGTGCAGCTTTCGGCCACCGATATCATGTTTTTGCCCGCAACTGCTTTGTGCAATACGTCTTTGGCCAGCGTCAATACATCAGATGAGAACATAACAGCCTCTGTTCTTGTTAAAACAACGGAATATTTCTAAAGAGCATGATCAATATGCCGGCAAACAATCCGGCAAGCATGTCATCGCTCATAATGCCCCATCCTGCGGGCAGACGCTCAAGGCGGCCTATAAGCCATGGTTTGGCAATATCAAACAGCCTGAACAATGCAAATGCAGCAATCAATTCCCACAATATCGGAGCAACAAATACCAGTGCCAGCCATTGTCCGGCAACCTCATCAATAACTACTTCGGAAGGGTCTTTTTTATTGTTGCAGCTTGCGTAATACCCTGAAGCCCAGACCCCAATAAAAAAGGTGACCAGACAAAGCGCCAGTAACGCCTGCCAGCCAAAGAATATCAACACGTATATGCCGATTGGCAATGCTGCCAGCGATCCCCATGTGCCGGGGGCAGGGCGCAGATAACCCACATAGAAGAAAGTGGAAATAATCTGGCTTAATACTCTCATCACAGACCTTTCAAAACAGTCACGCTGGCCAGAGCTGCGATGCCTTCCTTGCGACCGGCAAAGCCCAGTTTTTCGGTGGTTGTGGCTTTCACGCTAACCTGGGTAATGTCAAGCAAAAGAATATCTGCAATACGGGCTCGCATCTGTTTCCTGAACGGATTTATTTTCGGCTGTTCGCAAATAAGGGTAACGTCCACATGAACTATTTGCGCCCCGTGGTTTTGAGCAAGTTCTGCTGCATGACGCAAAAAAACGCTTGAATCGGCATTTTTCCATTTTACCTCAGAAGGAGGAAAGTGATCGCCAATATCACCAAGAGCCATTGCTCCTAATATCCCGTCAGTAATGGCATGCAGACCCACATCAGCATCGGAGTGACCTTTTAGGGAAAATCCGCACTCAAACACCACCCCGCACAAGACCATAGTGTCTCCTGGACTTATCTGGTGCACATCATAACCGGTTCCGGTCACGGAAACAGAAGCCTTCTGTTGGATCATTTGTTCAGCCCTTTGCAGATCATTTAGGGTGGTGATTTTGAAATTGTCTTCATTGCCCATTATGGTTTTGCAACTGATACCCGCTTGCAGGGCGATTGAAAAATCATCCACATATGACACATGCCTGTCACGAGCAGCAAAAGCGTGCATTATTGCATTATAGTTAAAGCCTTGCGGGGTTTGTATGCGTAAAAAACGCTGACGCTCTGCATCTTTGATAACCTCTCCGCTTGCCTGATCCACTTCCTTAATGGCATCCACAACGGGCAAAGCCGGTGCGCAGGCCTTTACCTCATTTAGTTTTGCAGTAATCGCGCTGATATCTTCGGGCGATACAAAGGGGCGTGCGCCATCATGGATAAGTACATTGCCGCACGAGATTTTATCTAATGCCTGTAATCCGGCATATACGGATTGGCTGCGGGTTGCGCCGCCGATGACCATTGTCGGAGGGTTGTCGGGAAAGGATTTTGCAAAAAGATCAATGTCTGATTCTGCAATGACCACAATCAGTTCACGAACATCAGGGTGTTCGGTAAATTTTTGTAACGTATGTCGCAAAACCGGCTGTCCAGCCAATAGTTGATATTGCTTGGGAATTTCCCCGCCAAAGCGCAAACCACGTCCAGCAGCAACAATCACCACGTCTGTTTTCATGTCTTGGCCCTGTTTCATTTGCCCGATATTTGTGGCAGGATTGATCAATAACCGTTTCCACCTGTTAAAGTCTAGCGGCACATGAGTATTCAAATAGGAAATATTGTTCTGGACAATCAGGTGGTGTTGGCCCCGATGTCAGGGATTACCGATCTGCCATTTCGTTCCATGGTGCAAAAGCTTGGCGCCGGGCTGGTGGTAAGTGAAATGACCGCCAGCGAGCAATTGGTTTTACAACGAAAAGACAGTTTGCGCAAAATTGCAAAAGATAATTGTCGTGGCCCATTTGTCGTACAGCTTGCCGGTCGTGAGGCGCACTGGATGGCAGAGGGTGCAAAACTGGCTGAGGATGCCGGGGCGCAGATCATTGATATAAATATGGGCTGTCCATCACGGCGGGTAACCAAGGGGGCTTCAGGTTCGGCATTGATGCGTGATCTTGATCATGCACTAACCCTTATCAATTCAGTGGTTAAAGCGGTCAATGTGCCGGTTACCTTAAAAATGCGTTTGGGATGGGACGATAACAGTATAAATGCCCCGGAACTGGCAAAACGTGCTGAAGATGCCGGGGTGATGATGATTTGTGTGCATGGGCGCACAAGGTGCCAGTTTTATAAGGGAAAGGCAGACTGGAAAAAAGTGCGTAAGGTCAGGGATGCCATAAGCATACCATTATTGGTAAATGGCGATATATGCACAACAGCAGATGCCGAAATGGCGCTGGATCATTCGGGGGCTGATGGAGTGATGGTCGGGCGGGCTGCCTGTGGCCGGCCATGGTTGCCGGGTCAAATTGCCAAAGAGCTTAAATGTGAAACATTCGTGCTGCCAACATTGAGTGAGCAGGGGGATTATCTGCGCGAACAATTTGCGGGTAGTCTATCCTTGTATGGGCAGGTGCTGGGCATCAAAATGTTCCGAAAACATATTGCATGGACTATTGATGCAGCATTTTCAGCCTCGCACAGCAAAGCAGAATTGGCCGCATTGCGCGCCGATATCTGTGCCAGCATGAACCCTGATCATATTGATGATCAATTAAAAGCCATGTTTTCATCAAACAGAACCAGTATGGCAGCATGACACGAAAATCCGCTGCACAACCGTTAATACTCATTGCAAGCAGGGACGGTGATGGCCGGGCAAGCCTGTCGCGGGCGATTAGCAATTTAGGGTATAAGGTTCGTGGAACCGATGCCTTATCGACACTGTTAAGCTGGGTAAGAAAAGACACTATTGCTCTGGTGGTTTTGGATGTGGATTTATATGAACCATCCCGCAACGGCTTTGATACCTTGCAGGATATAGGGCAAATTGATCCGGCTTGCCCGGTAATTGCTCTTGGCGGGGAAAATACGGTTTTATCCTCCTTGCTTTCGGCCAGATTTGGAGCGGTGGATTTTTTTGCCCGGCCCTATAGTATTCCCTCCTTGCTTGAAACAATAGCCAATCATGTAAGCAAGCAGTCTTCGGGCAGAAAGACCAAAACACCATCTCCGGCAATGCCGTTAATTGACCGTTCAAAGTCTATGAAGAGCGTATTGCCACTGATTTCCAAAGCTGCCCGTTCCAATTTTCCTGCTTTGATTTTCGGGGAGGTTGGTACCGGCAAGTATCTCGTGGCAAATATTATGCATAAATTTGGCGCAGGAAAAGATGCAAAAGTGATCACGGTCATGCCTTCGCAGGCAATGGCGCAAATCCGACAATTGCAGGATGTATCTTTGGACCAAGAGCCTAAAACCGTTATTTTTCGGCGCCTGCATCATTTTTGTGCTGAATCGCAATCCGCTTTGTGTGACTGGATTGATGAAAATGAACACAGCAATAATCCGTCCAGGGTGATAGCCACCTTTGATCAGGGAGACTGCACCATTTCCGGTGAGCAAAAAATCAGTCCTGAATTGCTGGGCCGATTGCAGGTTCTGTCCATAAAAATGCCAGCCCTGCGCCATCGCCGTGCTGACATTGCAGAACTTGCTTCAGAGTTTTTGGAAGGCTTTTCTCCGCAAGCAAAAACCTTGAGCGATTGTGCGGTTAAAATGCTGGAAAATCTGCCATGGCCGGGAAATGTCAGACAGTTGAAAAGTTTTCTGGCTGCAGCAAGCACGCAAATATCCGCGCCAGTGCTTGATGAGGCGGATTTACAAAAAGTCCTGCTGTCATCACAGGATAATGATCCTACCCATGCGAAGCTGGATGCGATTATACAGCAAATCATCAGTGAAAATTCCGGCAGAACAGAAGACAGGGAGATGAATGGTGTTTATCGGACTGTGATTTTGGCGGTGGAGCGCCCCTTGTTCGAGCTGATTCTGGAGCAGGAAAATGACAATCAACTGGCAACAGCTAAACGGCTTGGAATAAATCGAAATACACTTCGCAAGAAGTTGTTGGAACACGGGCTGATAACGCGCAAGTGACTTTTTAGCAACAAGGTGTTGAGTTGTAGCAACACTTGCGGCATAGTGAGGTCAGTGAAGTGAAACAAATACAGTTCAATTTCGATGATTGTTCTACCCGGTACACATCAGGTTAGCGACAGGTTTTCAAAACCATTTACCCTTTTGTCTTCGACAATTTTTGGTGCTGTGTATGTATTGGCAATTGCTGTTGCTGTACTAAGCGCATTTTTTGCCCTGTCTGGTGCTGGTAGAATAGGCCCTGCCAGCCCGGCGCTTTTTTTCATTCTGCTTGGCAATCTGGCGCTTATTATCGGAATGGGTATTTATCTGGCATTTCGGTTGCTGCGTCTGATGAGTCGCTCGCCATCGGGACAGTTTGCCCCGCGCCTGCATGTTCGCTTTGCAACCCTGTTCAGCGCAGCGGCTTTGCTGCCGGCAATTGTGGTTGGATTGTTCTTTGCGATTGTTTATTCGCAAGGCATTGAAAACTGGTTTTCCCCGGTGGTGGAAACAGCAGTGGATCGGGCGGCAACAGTTGCAGAAGCTGCTTTTAACGCTGAACGTGACGAAATCGTTAGCGAAATTCAACCCATGGCGATTGACTTGAATCAGCCTGGGGCAGTTAAGCAACTGGTTGAGGGGCCGATTATTTTCACCAATTATTTGCGCCTGCAGGCGCAAAGAAGGTTTTTTCAGGCCGCTTACATTATTGACAGTAATGGCTCCATTTTGACTATGGTTGAATTTGAAGGCGCTCCGGAATTTGCAGCCCCAACCACTGAGGCCTTGAGGGCGGCTGATTCTGGCAGCATCAATCTGCATTTTGAAAATGAAAAGAACCTCATTCGCGGCCTGTATCGCCTGCAGGGCTATGACGATGCTTATTTATATGTTGCCCGATTTGCTACGGGCGGCAGTTTGCTCAATTTGATCGAAGCCCAAAATGCCCGCAATGCTTATCGCGAGGCGAACTCACAAAGAGGACAGCTTACCAGATCCTTTATTCTGGTTTATCTGGAAATTGCTCTTTTGGTTGTAATAGGAGCTATCTGGGTTGGCCTGGCCGCAGCCAATCAGATCGTATTGCCTATTGGCCGGCTGGCGCAGGCGGCGCGAAAGGTGCGCGATGGCGATATGAATGTGAGTGTAACGCCCAGCAAGCAAAATGATGAATTGGCCAATTTAACCCGCGATTTTAATGAAATGACCATGCGCCTTGCCACCCAGCGTTCTGATCTGATAACGGCGCGGGATTTATCTGAGCAAAGATTGCGATTTTCCGAGACGGTTCTGTCCGGGGTAAGTGCCGGTGTTTTCGGTATAAATCAGCAATTTGAGATAACCTTGGCCAATTTGTCTGCGTGTGAGTTGTTAAATTTACAGGCATTGGATGTTTTTGGTAAAGACTTAAAAGAGGTTGCTCCGTTTTTTAGTGAATTGCTGGAAACGCTAAAAGACAGCAGCAATGGCTCTGTTCACGAAATGGTGGAGTTTGATAAGGGTAATCAACATCTTATCCTTAGCGTCAACATCACCCCTGATGGCGGGCAGGGATATGTGGTTACATTCGATGATATGAGCCAGTTGGTCTCCGATCAGCGAAGTGCGGCATGGCGTGAAGTGGCAAGAAGGATTGCCCATGAGATCAGGAACCCGCTTACACCAATTCAGTTATCCGCAGAGCGCTTAAAGCGTAAATACCGCAAGGAAATTTCCAGCAGTCCAAAAATATTTGACCGATGCATCGAAACTATAATCCGTCAGGTTGGGGATATTGGACGAATGGTTGATGAGTTTTCATCATTTGCGCGAATGCCCGTACCCAAAATTGAATCGGTCGAGCTGTTAAAACTGGTGGCAGATACGGCATTTAGCCAGCAGGTCTCTTTTCCGGATGTCAATATTGAAATAGATAAAGAAGAAAAAGTCTGGGTTCTTTGTGATGCCAGGCTGGCAGCGCAGGCCATATTAAATGTAATTAAAAATGCCGCTGAATCCACGTCCTCCACACAAAGCCGGGAGGACGGGCAGCCCCCCAGCGTGCGCTTGAGGATTTGGCAAAACCAGCAATTTGCATTTCTCGATGTAATTGATAATGGCCCGGGGTGGCCACAGAATAACCGACAAAAACTAACTGAGCCCTATTACACAACCCGCCAAAAAGGCACAGGTCTTGGGCTGGCGATTGTGAAGCGTATTATGGAAGACCATAAGGGACAATTGGAACTGCTTGATCGTGATGACTTGAAATCCGGTGCAGTTTCCAGACTTGGGTTTCCTGTAACCGAACCAACTGAAAATTCGGAGAAAAGCTGATGTCTGCTGATATACTTATTGTTGATGATGAAGAGGATATTCGCGATTTGATAAGCGGCATTCTTGAAGATGAAGGTTTTCAGACCAGAGTCGCGGACAGTGCCTCCAAGGCATTAATGGAAGTGCAGATACGTAAACCGGCATTGGTAATTCTTGATGTCTGGCTGCAAGGAAGCGAGTTGGACGGGCTGGGGGTGCTGGAAGAAGTAAAGCGGCTTGATGAAACCTTGCCGGTTATTCTGATTTCAGGCCATGGCACCATCGAAACCGCTGTTGCAGCCATTCGCAAAGGTGCATATGACTTTGTTGAAAAGCCGTTCAAAAGTGATCGTTTATTGCTTCTGGTGCGCCGGGCGCTGGAATTAACACGGCTAAAGCGGGAGAACTCTGCGCTAAAGGCCAAGGAGGTTCCTGATATTGAACTGATTGGAGGCTCATCGCGCATTAATTCAATCAGGCAGATTGTTCAAAAAATAGCACAGGCAAATTCCCGGGTAATGGTGCTGGGCGGCATGGGGGCAGGAAAGGAAACCATTGCCCGAGCTATTCATTTGCAATCTCACCGCGCCAATGGTGAGTTTGTGGTGGTCAATGCGGCGGCTTTGGATCCTGAATCTGTTGAGCACGAATTATTCGGGGTTGAAGATTCAAATGGCAGGACAATTAAAACCGGATTATTCGAACAGGCCCATATGGGGACGCTTTATATTGATGAAGTAACTGATATGCCACTGCCAACGCAGGGAAAGCTGTTACGGATTCTGGTTGGGCAATCCTTTCGCCGGGTCAATGGGCAGTATCCTGTAAATGTAGATGTACGGGTTATCAGTTCATCATCTCGCAATCTGCAGATTGAGATCAGCAAGGGCAGGTTTCGCGAGGATCTATATCACCGGTTAAACGTGGTGCCGGTCAATGTTCCTTCCCTAGGTGAGCGCCGGGAGGATATCCCCGATCTTGTGCAATATTTTGCTGAACGGATAAGTCAGAACTCAGGATTGGTCAGACGTGAAATAGGTGAAGATGTAATGGGCTGGATGCAAGCGGCTGAATGGCCGGGAAATGTCCGTCAATTGCGTAATTATGTTGAAAGACTGATGATTTTGGCCGAAGGAAACAATGATCAGATCATCTCATTGGCAAATATGCCTTCAGCGGCTGAATCTTCCGATGGCTCTGATGGCATTAGCGTTGAGCGCCTGGTCTCCTTGACCTTAAGAGAAGCCAGAATAGAGTTCGAGCGGGAATATCTTACGGTTCAGATCAATCGCTTTGGAGGCAATATTTCCAAAACTGCGAATTATATAGGCATGGAGAGATCCGCTTTGCACCGAAAACTTAAAACGCTTGGGATTGGTTCTGTTCGTCATACAGACAATGGGGCATCGCTGTGAAAGTAATTATTTGTGGAGCGGGCAGGGTTGGCTACGGCATTGCCGAAAAACTGTGTGCCGAAAACAATGAAGTTACGGTAATAGATATTTCTGCCAAGTTGATACAAAAGATCAGTACTAATCTGGATGTTCGCGGCGTTATCGGTCATGGAGCGCATCCTGATGTGCTGGTTCGTGCCGGTATTGAAAGCGCAGACATGATTATTGCTGTCACCCATCTTGACGAGGTTAATATGGTTGCCTGCCAATTGGCTCATACCTTGTTTGATGTGCAGACAAAAATTGCCAGAGTGCGGGCGCAAAACTATCTGGATCCCGCATGGCAGGATTTGTTTTCACGCAATCATCTTCCTATTGATGTTGTTATCTCACCAGAACTGGAGGTGGCGACCGACGTTTTGCAAAGAGTAAAAACACCTGGCGCATTCATGAACACCCCGTTTTCTACTGGACGGGTCAGCCTGCTTGGTGTGCGGCTTTTGGAAAACTGCCCGATTTCCAACACGGCTCTAACCCAGCTTACCGAGCTTTTCCCTGACCTGAACTCCATGGTCGTGGGGATTAAACGCGGAGATAAGTTGTTTGTGCCAAAAGGCGAAGATCAAATTCTTTCCGGTGATGAAATATATGTTATTTCCCATCAGGATCAGGTGGGCCGGACACTGGACATCCTTGGGAGAAATGAAGACCGTGGCCGGCGCATAGTACTGGTTGGTGGTGGCAATATTGGTGTAAGCCTTGCCCGTGAGCTGGAGAAAATTGCCGGGATTCGAACCAGAATGATCGAATCCAATAAGCATACAGCGCAAAAAGCATCTATTTCACTCAAAAAAACCGTGGTTCTGCATGGTGATGGGCTGGATCGGGATACATTGATCGAAGCGGGGGTGAACTCAGCAGATATTTCAATAAGTCTTAGCAATGATGATCGGGTCAATGTACTTTCCGCAGGACTTGCAAAAGAAGCCGGGGTGCGACGTGCTTTATGTCTGGTTAATGATCGAACTCTGGATACCCTAAAGGAACCGTTGGGAGTTGATATTTTCATTGACCCTCGTGAGACCACTATTTCCACAATTTTACAGCATGTAAGAAAGGGCCGCATTTTAGCGGTTCAGACAATTGAGGACGGGCAGGCAGAAGTCATAGAGGCCATTGCCCTGTCAACATCACCTCTGGTAGGTCGCCCTTTGCGAGAGGTGGAAATTCCAAACGGTATCAGGGTAGGCGCTGTTACCAGAGACAAAAAGGTTATGTTTCCAAGCGGCTCATTCGTGATCAAGGCCGAGGATCATGTGATTTTATTTGTTGAGCGGGATGAAATCGCTACAGTTGAGAAAATGTTCCGGGTGAGCGCAGAATATTTTTAGCCAACCTTGCTGGAGAACCCGATATCATTGGAATCTTGAAAATACTGGCTTTTGCATGTTTTGCCCTTACTGGACTTGCTGCTGCGTGTGCGGCACTGGCTTTGATATTTTCGGAGTCAGATGCCGTAATGGCTTTTGGGTTTTGTGGTTTTGTCAGTGGTAGTATCGGACTTGTATTTTCCCTGATTTCGCGCGGAGGGGAAATATTTTTAACTACGCGCAGATCCATCATCCTTTTGGTGATGTTCTGGCTGGCAATTCCGGCGCTGGCAGCGATCCCGGCAATGGAAATCAATGGCGCACAATACTGGGTTCGGGCCTATGTAGAGGCTATTTCACACTTTTCGACAACCGGGGCTCTGGTTTCTGAGCACTCCAGCCTGCCCCGTTCATTTTTGTTCTGGCAGGCAGGGTTACAATGGGCTGGGGGCTATGCATCCATAGTGATGGCATTACTGATTTTGGCTCCCTTGAATATGACTGCTCCGGGTGTGCACCGTTCGCCATTTCTTACAATCGAGCATGGAAATATTGCCGGCAGAGCAGGTTTCATCGCCTGGAGCATGTTGCTGGTCTATGGGAGTGCTTCACTGGCGGTTTTGTTGATTCTCGTCATGTCAGGGATGGATGTGTTCGATGCCTTTTTACAGGTTATGGGTACTGTTTCCACTGGAGGGTTCATTTCCGAAAACGGGCATTTTGCCACTGGTTTTGGCTCTTTTGCTAGTTGGTTGGCTTCGGCTGCGATGATCTTTGGTGCTGTCAGCTTTGCCGTGCACTGGGATGTGATACGAGGTCGGGCCAATTACCTCAAAGACCGTGAAACCATGGGCTATTTGATGACTATGATCGGTGCAGGTTTGCTGATATGGCTATTGGGAAAGCCAATTCTGCCTGCGGTCCAAAGTGCAATCTCCGCGCTTACCACCACTGCCATTCCAATGGATGATGTCGGTTTTACACAATTGCCAGAGCCGTTTGTTATGGCCCTGATATTGGTTGGTGGTGCGGCTGTATCTACTGTAGGCGGGGTGAAAATTATTCGGTTTATGATCCTGTTTGGGCAGTCAAAGGTCGAATTATCGCGGCTTTCTCACCCCTCCAGCACCGGCTCGGTACAGTTTAGACAAGTGACAATTGACCCGCAGCAAATGGTCGGGCTGTGGGCCTATGTCCTTGGTTATGCCGCAGTTATTGCCTTTGTTTCCATTTTGCTTGGATTGGATGGTATAAAATTTGGTGAAGCCAGCCAATTAGCCATTCTTTCTATTTCCAATGCCGGGCCGGCCTATATTCCTGAAAGTGGTCTTGCTGGTGATTTTTCTGCGCTTTCGGATCCGGTGTTATTGGCTTTGGGATTGGTTATGGCTATGGGAAGAATTGAAATTTTGGCAGCACTTGCCATTCTTTCGCCAGAATTTTGGAGGGAATAGGCATATGTCCAGAATTGCTTATGTAAACGGAAGCTATGTACCCCATGCGCAAGCAAGTGTTCATATTGAAGATCGTGGTTATCAGTTTTCTGATGGTGTTTATGAAGTATGGGCCATACAGAACAGCAAGTTGCGAGATCATCAGCAACATTTAACCCGCTTGCAAAGATCACTGAGTGAGTTGGATATTCCCTTTACGCATACCAGCAGATCACTGAGCATGATTTTAGGCGAAGTTATCAGACGAAACCGGGTGCGAAACGGTATGGTCTATCTACAGATCACCAGAGGTGTTGCGCCACGGGATCATAGCTGGGCAAAGGACATAATCCCGTCAATCGTTGTCACCGCAAAGTCCGTTGACCCGGCACAAGCCGCCAATAGAGCCAAAACCGGCGTTTCAGTGATAACGCTTGCAGATTTGCGCTGGAAGCGACGGGATATTAAGAGCGTATCCCTGCTGCCAAATGTGTTGGCCAAGCAGTCCGCGCGCGATCATGGAGCCTTTGAAGCATGGCTGGTGGATGAGAAAGGGTTTGTTACTGAAGGAACTTCCTCAAATGCATGGATTGTAACCCAAGATAATGTTCTGATTACACGTTCTGTAAACTCAGATATTTTAAGCGGCGTTACCCGCTTGAGCTTATTGGAACTTGCCAAAGAGCTGCAGTTAAAAACTGAGCAACGTAAATTTACCATTGATGAAGCAAAACAGGCAAAAGAAGCCTTTGTTTCTTCGGCAACGACACTGGCAATGCCCGTGGTAAAAATCGATCAGTCTGTAATTGGAACCGGGAAACCTGGAATGGTGGCCCAAAGATTACGCGAAGCATATATAGCGCAAGGGCATGTATAACCACCTACCGCAATTGAATATCAGCAAGTTGGTTCACATTGTCTGCATAATGGGCTAAACCTTGGTATCGAATCGCTCATAAAAAGAAAAATGGAGCAAACCATGGTCGCAGATAAGAGACAAAACCTGCAGGATACGTTTCTAAATACGGTGCGAAAGACCAAAACTCCACTGACAATTTT
>JALSYJ010000174.1 GCA_027071965.1 Robiginitomaculum sp.
CCAATGGCATTGGCATTGCCATAGGAGTTTTGATTGTTAAAGAACTCACCATCAAGACCACCGGCAAGTGTAGTACCATCGCCAGAGAGGATCCGGCCATTGATAATCAGGCGATTGCCATCTCTGGACCGTGATGTGGGATTGTACGGCGTGTTCTCATCCCGATATGAGCGGCCATAGGGAATGTTTAATTCACTGGGATAGGTGACCGATTGCGCAAGTGCAGGTGCAGGTGCCGTAAATCCAATTGATACGCCGATAGCGATAACCAGAGACAGACAGGTTTGTTTGCCGGGATTAATAACGTGTTCGATGATGTTTCTCATCTTGCCTGTTCCTTCAAACTGCATCCACTTTCAAATCCATGTGGGTGCAACCGCTGTGCCAGTTTGAAACAGGTAAAAACAGAAACTTTACCTGGAGAGTTTTTGCAAAATCGGATCTGGTTTTGCGGCTGATAAATACGATAAAACAAAGATTTATAGTGTTTACAGTCCAAAGCGAACCAGAAATTTGCTCTAAACTTAGAAACCAACCAGTGAACAGGCGGAACCAATTGACCGGGTGGTGGGCAAATTCAACCGGGCGATTTTGCGCTGTTCAATTATCAGATTTTAATACTTTTACAGCCGCTTAATATCCTGTCAGTTAGGTGCGATATTGCCTCTCGGCCAGCAGGTAAAACCCTACTGCGGTAACCGAATACAAGGCAAATATTGCAACGCGCAGCCATTGTTGTTCCAATCCGCTGGAGGTCAGCAAAACACTTACTGCCCAGATTGCCATGCCGCCAAAACCGGTTTTGGGGTCAGCATTGGCAAATCCACGCGATGCTATCCAGATGCCGACAATTGACAATACTCCGCCACCTGCACCATCCCACCACCATGATTTTACCGGGTCAAGCGGTGCAAAAACCACCAGGATCAGCGCACCAGCCAGCATGAACAGCCCTGCCTTATCCAGCTTGCTTTCACTGGAGTTCAAAACAGCCAAAACAACAATTAGCAGTAATATAGCGCTTAACAATACCCAGTATAACAGCCCGTCAGTTTGTCCGGGGTTGGGGGCAAGTGTTGCAAATGGCGAAAATGCCAGACCGGCAGCACTCGCGCTGGTCATTATGATAACAAGCTCATCCCATGTGATGATGGGTTTTGGTTTTCTTGTGGCCCGGATCACCATTACCACAGCGCTTAAAAACAAGGCTGCCATTAGCGATATTTGCGCAAGTCCGCCAACGCGCAAAACAATTGCTGCTTGTGCTGTAAATCCTGTCCACATGATAAGTGCAAGCGCAAACCCGGTGGCGGCGAACAGGTTTTGCTGGCGTTCTGCCCAGGCAATTCCCAAAGCAAGCAATAGCAGATATGGCCACAAAAACTCTGCCGGGGGGTTGGAGGCGTAAGCCAGCACACACCAGACCATCATTATGGGTATTGTTAGCAGCAAAGAGGTTACGGACCCGGCAAAAATGGCTGTGGCCAACGCAATGGCGGCTGCAATTCCCCACATTGCAGCACCAGAAACAAGTGATTGCTCAGGTATAACGTGATGTGCAGTTACCAGCAGGCAAAGCACAAATCCGCTCCACAGCCAATCGGCCAGCACAGCATTTCCCATCCAGTTTGCTAGTATTGCTCCTGGTGCAGGCAATATGGCTGCGATTGCAATGATAGACCAAAGTGCCCAGCCGCCAGCTTTCAGAGCCTCTGCAGCTGTTAGCAGTGTCAGTGATAGCAGCAAAAAGGCCGCCGCCAGCAAGGGAGCAGCAAACGAAGCATTTGTTTTAGTATTTGGCCGGGAGGCTTGCTTGGACATTTTACCTGCAGTTTGCATACGTATTATGTCGCATTTTGTATGTATTCGCCGTACAAAACAAACCAGTTCGCGCCTCAGGAGTGCTCAGCAATACGCCCTGCATTTGGGGAATACCGGAATTTATGGTATATTTTACACCCGACAACAGCTCTGGGAGGACAGGCAATGAATGCAAACAGCATATTGCAGGGCAAGAGTACCAAGGTGTTTGATGTCAAAATAGAGGCGAGCCTGCAACAGGCTGCCCAGCTTATGGATGACAAGCGCATTGGCGCAGTTCTGGTAAGAGGCGCAAAACAGGAAATTTGCGGCGTATTGTCAGAGCGTGATGTTTCCCGGCAGGTAGCGCGCAAGGGCAGTGCAGCTTTGGATCGTCCGGTAGGAGAGTGTATGAGCCGCAAGGTCATCACAGTGCAGCCAAATACCAGTCTTGATGATCTGATGAATATCATGACTGATCGGCGCATCAGGCATTTGCCAGTAGTCGATGGTGACCAGCTTCTGGGCATGATTTCCATTGGTGATGTGGTAAAACACAAGATCAATGAGGCTGAAGCCGAAGCCGAGGCCATGTATAATTATATCGCCGCTGGCTAAAATGCGACAAACAGATAAGAGCAAGTTTTAAGCTCATTTTACCGAAAATGTTCTGGCGCTATTGTATTTTGAGCGCAGAAAAAACTGTTTCCTTATTTTCCCCGGTGGAAAAAGACGCAAGGCATGTGCGAGATATTCAGGCTTCAGCTTTTGCCCTTCGCACGCTGGCGCGTAAAAACCCTTGGAATTATTGGATTTGAGAGAAATATTTACCTGTCAAAGAGCGTATTTGTCGGGGGCTTTGGCCCTAACCCTTACATTATAACAGGTTTGGAGCAGGCGGGCATCTCTTGCGCTTATCCCCGTATATGAAGGGTCAGTCAGTATCCACAAGGGTCATTTAAGGGTTATTTTATTATAACGAAGTGCTTTTTGGGTGTGATTACAGGGTGGCGCAAGTATCACTCAAGGGGCAGCGAAAAATGGCACTGACCCTATGAGTGACCCTAAGAATGACCGTCACTTGCGTCCTGCGCGACGTAAGTCCATCCTTGCAATGATAATGGCATTAATTAGTACCCTTAGTTGGACGGGATTTGAACTTCCCGTCCGGCGATTTAGAGCACTACCCCTCAAGCCCGGGTTGGAATATTGCCCGCGCCAGTGCGAAGGCACTGTGCGCGGTCTTTGCCTGGGCGGGTTTGTCAGCCTGCCGGCTGTTGCTTTGTCAGAGCGCGGCGAATTCCATCACCATAGTCTTTGCTGATAAGGTCATAATGGGCCAGCGCCCGCTCTATGATCTCTTTTGGCACCCCTTGCATGCTGCTGGCCGTATTGCTGTAGAGACGTTGGCGC
>JALSYJ010000175.1 GCA_027071965.1 Robiginitomaculum sp.
GATCTGGAACGCTCCACGGCCGCATTTGAGGCGGGCATTTTTGCTGATATGCAATGGCTGGGGCTGGATCATGATGAAACCATGAAACAGTCTGCACGCTTTGCAGCCTATGATGAGGCAACACAAAAACTAAAATCCATGAGCCTGTTATACCCTTGTTATGAAAGCCCCGAGGAGCTGGACAGACAACGAAAACTGCAACGGGCGCAAGGCAAGCCGCCTGTCTACAACCGGGCAGCATTAAATCTGGATGAAAAGGAAAAGAGCAAATTAGAGGCTGAGGGGCGTAAACCTCATTGGCGCTTCAAATTATCCGGAAAAGTAATTGTCTGGAACGATGTTATCCGGGGCGAGCAAAAAATTGATACTGGATCTTTATCTGATCCGATTCTAGTTCGGGCCGATGGCTCCTATCTTTATACTTTGCCTTCCGTGGTCGATGATATTGATCTTGGCATTACCCATATTATCCGCGGCGAGGATCATGTAACCAATTCCGCCACCCAGATTGAGATTTTCAAGGCTCTTGGCTCCGAGCCTCCGGCAATGGGGCATCATCCCCTGTTGATCGGTGCTGACGGTGGCAAATTGTCAAAACGGTTGGGTACATTGTCAGTGGCTCTATTGCGCGATGAAGAACAAATAGACGCAATGGCTATCTTGTCCTTGCTGGCTAAAATAGGCACTTCTGACCCGGTGGAGGCGCGCCGAACCCTCGATGAACTGGTGGCAGAGTTTTCATTTGCTAAAATTGCCCGCGCTCCGGCCCGTTTTGATCCGGCGGAATTATCAGCTCTTAACGCCAAATTACTGCATGAAACACCTTATAGGGATGTGCGCGAAAAACTTGCAGAACTTTCCGCTGATGGTGGCGAGGATTTCTGGCTGGCCATACGGGATAATCTAGGCTCTTTGGCTGATGCCGCGCTTTGGTATAATATTATATTTGGCACAATAGATCCGGTGATTGCCGAAGATGATGCGGATTTTCTGGCACTGGCAAGCCAACTAATACCCGAAGAGATAACTGACACAAGCTGGTCGGAACTAACCTCCAGCTTAAAAGCGCAAACTGGCCGCAAGGGAAAATCCCTGTTCATGCCCTTACGCCTTGCCCTTACCGGGCAAAAACACGGGCCGGATATGGGGGTGATTTTGCCATTACTTGGAACAGCCAGAGCCAGAGCACGACTAAATATATAGACCATTATACTTGTTTTGTTGCACCCGGTCTTTGACCTTGAGCACAAACCGGTACAAATTGACAGATAGATTGTTTAGGGGTTGAGCCATGCGTCTTGCTATTTTTGCACCAATTATTGTTTCTGTCCTTATTTTGGCGGGTCTTGTCTATGTGGCCATATATGAAAAGCCGCCGGTTCCGGGGCGACTTTTACCCAAAACCCCCAAAACCATTACGGTTGGGGTGGCCGAATTAACCGATGCCCTTACCAATGGACCCTGGGTTTCTCCGGGTTTATCGGGCAAGGCCATATACAGTATTGGTTTTCGTACTTGTCCTGATTGTGTAAATTTCAAACGCACCGAATTTGCCGACTATCATCAGGCCAACATTGATACACGGGTTATCATTTATGCCCGCCGCGACAATTCCAGCGCTGCTGAACAGGCTATTGTTGCTGATCTGGCCTGCACCCGTAACTGGTCGATTTTTGAACGCTGGATGGAAGATGTACCAGAGGCATATGGCGAAATTTATGGTCTGCCACCAGCGGCTAATTCTGATAAACGCCGTGCTGCCTGTCTGGAGTGGGGCCGGGTAGTACGAGAACGAGTGGCCCATGTGGTCAAGCAAAATGGCTGGCCGATGGAAACTCCGGCAATGTTCTGGCGTGCCAAAAACGGTGATTGGCGCATGTTCCTTGGTGATGATAAGCGTGGCAAACGCCTGATCCGCAAAGAACTTGGCGTGCCGCAAGCCAGATAAAGGCCAATAATGCAAACTGCTATTAAAGCCTGGCGAAAGCTGGTCGCAGAGCAAAAGCTGCAACATGACCCGGCCCAAGAACAGGCGGCGCAAATGCTAAGCGTGCTGCAGGGCCGCTTGCTCTCTTGGCGTCCGGGAAAGAACAAGCGGCTGTTTGGCCGGATGGAGCCACAACCAAGGGGGTTATATTTGTATGGCGAGGTTGGGCGTGGCAAATCCATGCTGATGGATATTTTCTTTGCTGTGGCTCCCGTAGACAAGAAGATCCGCATTCATTTTCAGGATTTCATGCAAGAAGTGCATCAAAAAATCACCTCATGGCGGCAAATGGACGACAGTCAAAGACGCAAGCATCCGGATTTTGTGCGCGGCGCCGGTGATGATCCGGTCTTGCCGGTGGCCAAGGGCATTTTTTCCAAGGCCCATCTGATCTGTTTTGATGAATTTCAGGTTTCTGATATTGCTGATGCAATGCTGTTATCGCGTTTGTTTACGCGATTATTTGAGCATGGCATTGTAATGATTGCCACCTCTAACCGTCCTCCGGAAGACCTGTATAAGGACGGGCTGAACCGGCAGCGTTTTGTACCATTCATTGAGATTTTGAACCAGAAACTGGACATTCTTGACCTGCAAGCTGAACGCGATTACCGGCAGGATGGCCTGCGCAGGGCCGAGCTTTACATAACGCCAACAGGCCCGGCCAGCGAAAAAAAACTTGATATAATCTGGCAGGAATTAACTGCCGGAGCGCCTTCATATTCGCGCAGCTTGCAGGTTTTAGGGCGCAATATTGAATTTGCCGAAACCTTTGGCGGTGCACTCAGGGTTAATTTTGACGAATTGTGCGCCCGCCCCCTATCCTCGGCAGATTATCTGGAGCTGGCAAAACAGTTTCATACCATCATATTGCAAGATGTGCCGGTGCTTGGGCCAGAACAACGCAATGAAGCAAAACGGTTTGTGCTATTGATTGATGCACTTTATGAGGCCAAGGCAAAGCTTATCATCAGCGCAGCAGCAGAACCGGAGCAATTATATCAAGGAACAGATGGCGCATTTGAATTTGCCCGCTGTGCATCACGACTTAATGAAATGCGCAGTCAAAAATGGATAGAACAGAACTTTGAGGCAAAAGGCCTGGCGCTTTAGCCGTGTTTTCCGGTAATGGACTGGTAGATCCATCTGGCTTTTTCGAGGTTTTTGGTACGGGTTCGATTGCCGATCAAAAAATAATCAACCAGCACCCAAAGACCCATGC
>JALSYJ010000176.1 GCA_027071965.1 Robiginitomaculum sp.
GAATGATTGTAAGCCGTTTTCAGGCCCTTGAAGATCCCTCGGTTTATGGTCACCGATACAATACCTTTGAGGGCCGCATTCATTATTGGGAGCAACTGCTTCCTTTTATAGCCCGTAAGCCGTTTTCTGGTCACGGCCTAGCATCCTCCGTTGACATTGCTCAGCGATACTTTGGGACCAAGGCTGTCCCTCACAACGATTATCTACGTTTTTCTTTGGAGACGGGGATCCCAAGCGCTATGATATACATCGGTTTTCTGTTAATGGAATTATTGAGAAATGTTTTTGTGACTCGTTATGATAGCAGATGGAAAATAAATTATCCGATGTTGATCCTTAATTTTTATATAATAATTATTTCATTCACGCAAAATATTTTTTTCAATTTGATTAATTTTCCTTTTTTTCTTGCCCTCATAGGTTTATCTGTGAAGGTGAATTGTTTGTTGGGAAACGGCCATTATATCTGCGATAATGAGGGTAGCAATGAATAATAATTATCTCCCAAATCTTATTATTGCCGGTGTGCCAAAAGGCGGGACGACTTCGATATTCACCTATCTGGCAGATCATCCTGATGTTTGCGCCTCATACAGAAAAGAAATATGTTATTTTATGGGGATAAGATTTGGTCGAGATTTGCCTCCTATCGAGGAATACTTACGATATTTTTGTCATTGCTCGCCATCTTCAGCGTACCGTATGGAGGCTTCCCCAGGGTATATTTACGGGGGAGGACTGCTGGCCAAATGTATTAAAGAGACCATTGGAAAGGTTAAGATAATCATGGTACTTCGTGATCCCATTAAACGCTTTCATTCATTTTTTACCTCTCATCAAATTAAATTTAAAATAGATCAAGATATCACATTTCATGAATATATTGAACGTTGTAGAGGCCTTTCGAAGGGTGATTGCTTAAATGAGAAAAATTACCCGTATTTCCAGCTAGCTAATGGATGCTATGATAAATTTATTCCAGCCTGGATAGATATTTTTGGGGACGATTTAAAAATATTCTTCTTTGAGGACCTCGTGAACGATTCTCAAATGTTTATGGAAGATATTAGTAATTGGATGGGAATTGACCCCTCTTTTTATTATACTTATCATTTTGAGATTGAGAATAAAACAAAAGCAGTTTCTAGTACAAGCATTCATAGGGTCGCGATGTGGGCTGATCGTTTTTTTGAAAAACATCTTCGGCGCCATATGAGGGTGAAAAGATATATAAGGAGGATTTATTTTTATCTTAATGGGCGGCCAAGTGATGTCCTGCGGCAAATAAGCGAGGAGGATATGACGTTTCTCGAATCGTATTACGCACCTCACAATGATAGATTAGCATCAATTCTCCGAAAAGAGGGTTATGAAAATCTCCCCAATTGGTTAAACTGATTTACTTTGCCTCCTTCGGCGGATTACTTTTCACCAATGAAATGATTGCTCTCCTTTTTAATAAGTTAACAATGCTGTTTTGACGCATTCCAGACTATAATGATGAAAGTCTTGTATCGTTATTTCCCCACCCTGCATACCCGGCTGCGGGATATGATTTTCGGCAGAACAAGGATCAAGGTCGTCCGCGCGGAAACCGATGTTCCTCAAGGGCCGCGCCCTGCCTTCATCATCGGTTGTTTCCGCTCCGGCACCACCATCTTGCGCTACCTTCTTGACAGTCACAGCGCTCTTTGCTGCCCGCCGGAGAGCAAGTTCCTCTCTCCTTTTTCCGAGATATGGCGTGATCCAGTCTCCCGGAGGGGACTGGAGTCAATGGGGTTTGACAATGACTTCATCCGTCAGGAAATGCGGATCTTTGCCGAAAAATTTTTCGTGACCTACATGGCGGCGAAAGAAAAGAAACGCTGGATAGACAAAACCCCGGAATACGTCTTTTGCCTGGATTTTCTCGACTGGCTCTATGGTGAAGAGGCTGACTATATTTTTATGTTCCGCAACGGGCTTGACACGACGGCCTCCATGTACGAGCAAAAAATCACCGTGCTCGAGCCGGATAAAACCCTTGATTCCACCTTTGCCTACTGGAAGCGGTCCATTGAAACGATGCTTGAATGGCGTCCCAAATTAAGAGGCCGCCTTCATGAAGTTCGCTACGAGGAATTATGCCAGGCCCCCGTCGCGGTCATGGATGGCGTCTTTGATTTTTTAGGGGTCGGGAAAGAAAATGTCCTGGACCGATGGTTCCGGGAAAACCATGATCTTGGTTACGAGGACAATAAGGCTAGGCGCCAGACATCAATCCGCATGAGCCACGGCAACTTCAATACCTGGCCGCCCGAGACCATCGCCACATTCAAAAAAAACGCCTCTGCGCTCCACCGGGCAATGGGCTATGATCCGGAATGTCTGCTTCCCCAAGGTGTGATTTGAACAATCCAAGTCATGGACAAAAGGCGTTCGGTCGTCTCTTGATTGTTTTCTGGACGCTTGCTTGCATGACGGCCATGCCAATCCAGGCGGCTCCGCGGCCGAGGTGGAAATCCGTTCCTCTCCGGAGTCAGGCCCAAAAGGCAGCGGCAATAGCCGGTGGCGAGGGCATGCAAATGGTCCTCTCCCTGAGCTTTTGTCAATCCCAACCAACGGTCGTCTATTTCAGTTCCGATACCGCCCAGGTATGGAAATCGACCGATGGGGGAACAAGCTGGGTGGCAAAGCACGCCGGATTCCCGGCGAATGGGGCGCGCTCGGTCTTCGTTGACCCCGCCAATCCGGATATCGTGCTGGCGGCGGCGACTCTTGGTCAAGACTACAACTGGGGGCGGAAACAAAAAAAATCGGTCCAGGGCATCTATCTCAGTGAAGATGGTGGGAATTCCTGGCGTAAAGTCTATCAAGCCGGCTTTTACAGGCAGCAACAGACAAGGGCGAATGTCTTTGCCGCCGATCCAGCGAGTATCACCGCGGGGAGAACAAGGATTTTCTATGCCGGCAGCTTCAACAAAGGACTTTTGCGCTCTTCCGATAATGGTCATTCGTGGAAAGCGGTTGCCTTGCAGGGAAAAGAGATCAACGGGCTCGCCTTCTCTCCCGGAGGCGAGGTGCTCTACATCGCGGCCAGGGACGGACTTTATGGCTGGCAAGGGAAAATAGAGAAAATCGGAAAAGGCCTGCCTACCTGGCCACGGGCCGCCGCTGCCGGCCAAGACGGGATCGTTTATGTCGCAGCG
>JALSYJ010000177.1 GCA_027071965.1 Robiginitomaculum sp.
ATGTCACTCCGGTTTATGCCCCATTTTCCAGAGATAAATCAAAACCCGCACAGCGTATCACCGGCTACAGAGTCAGCAATCAGGTCACAATCACCATCAAGGACCTAACGCAAACCGGTATAATTATTGATGCCATGATACAAAGCGGAGCCAATAATATCAGTAACATAAATTTTGGCCTGCAAAATCAAGAGACAGCCCTTGATCAGGCCCGCAAGCTGGCCATTGGTAAATTGCTGGCCAAAGCCAGATTATATGCGCGGGCTGGTGGATTTGAAATCGGCGATATCCTGACTATGAGCGAAAATGGCTCGTCCATGCCCAGATTCCGTACAGGTGCCGATTTTTCACCCAAGGCAATGGCAATAAGCAGTGCGCCCACTCCTATATCTTCTGGAGAAATATCCACATCGGTTACCGTAACCGCCAGTTTTGAGATTGTGCAATAATTCCAGATACTTGGTTATTATGACAAATTGGTAATATGAATTGCATGCAAAATCATTGACGACATGATGCACAAGATACACCTTGGCCATTCATAAAGGAACCTGAATTATCGCTTTAAGACATGGTGCCTTAAATACCAATCTGCATAAGGGACGAGCAATGCTGAATTTCAAATTCGTTACTTTTTTGGCTATTGGACTGACTTTATTTGTAGGTCTTGGCGCATGTTCCAAGGACATCATATTGAGCAGTGATGTGCAATTTTCCAAGGACAATCCAACTAAAGGTAATTCTGATGCAATTCCCCATGCCCAGCTTGGTGATAATGTAACTCCGCTAAGATACACGCTGAATTTTACAATGGATCCCCGTGAAGATCGGTTTTCCGGTCTGGCTATTATTGATATCAATATTAAAGAGCCTACAAAAAAAATCTGGCTACATGGCAAAAACATCAATGTTACCGGGGCAGTGGCAGTCGCTGAGAATGGCACCAATACAACCGCTAGCTACACTCAAATGCCAATAGAAGAAGCACCTTCCGGGGTTGCCAGATTGGTATTTGAAACAACTATCGGACCCGGAAAATTTAGCTTGCGGCTGCCTTATAGCGCTCCTTATAACACGGCGCTAAATGCCGCATACAAGGTCACAAGAAAATCCGGCGAGGATATTGATAACTACATCGTTACCCAGTTTCAGGCGATTGGGGCCCGGGAGGCTTTTCCTAGCTTTGATGAATCAAGATTTAAAGTACCTTTTGATATTACCATCACGGCACCGGCCGAGAATATTGTTTATGCCAATACACCTAAAATCAGCACAACAACAGTTGATAACGGATGGGTTAAACATGTTTTTGCTACTACCCGCCCTTTGCCAACCTATTTAATTGCCTACGGGGTTGGGCCATGGGACGTGGTGGAGTTTGACCCGCTGCCGCCAACTGATGTGCGCGATCATGAAGTGCCCCTGCGCGGGCTGGCGGCCCGTGGTTCTGGCGATAAGATGCAATATGCCCTCAAAAACACCGCCGGAATTATGGAGGCAACAGAAGCTTATTTTGGTACTGCCTATCCGTATGAAAAACTGGATTTGATTGCCGCTCCCGAATATGCATTCGGTGCAATGGAAAATCCGGGAGCCGTTGTATTTACAGAATACCTTTTACTTATGAACGAAAACTCGTCCTTGCGGCAAAAACAGGCCTATGCTTATGTCAATGCCCATGAATTAGCCCATCAATGGTTTGGAGATCTGGTTACTCCGGCATGGTGGGAGGACATATGGCTAAATGAAGCTTTTGCCACATGGATGGGCTATAAGGCGGTAGATGATTGGGCGCCAGAATACAAATTTGACACAAGGGTTCTTGAAGGCGCCTTGCGCACAATGCGAATAGACAGCTTACAAAGCACCAGAAAAATTCGCGAGCCACTGCTTCGAACTGAAAACGTCATGAACCAGTTTGACAGCATAACCTATCAAAAGGGTGGCGCGGTGCTGGCCATGTTTGAAAACTATCTTGGTGAAGAAAAGTTCCAAAAAGGCGTTCGCCTGCACATGGAGAGATTTGAGGATAGTGTTGCTACTGCTGATGATTTTTTCCAATCGCTGTCTGATGGTTCTGAAAATGCCCTCGTAGCAAAAGCCATGAAAAGTTTTGTCGATCAACGCGGGGTTCCATTAGTGCGCGCTGAACTTTCCTGTGGCGTTAATAATGCGCAAATAAAACTGGAGCAATCACGTTATGCGCCTTTGGGCTCAAGCATTGAGCAAAGTCAAACCTGGCAAATCCCGGTTTGCACCCGCTATAACAGCGATAATGGTGTACAGAAAAGCTGCACATTACTGACTGAAAAAACCAAAACCATGCCTTTGAAAACCGGGACATGCCCCACATGGCTCACATTAAATGCTGATGGCTCCGGTTATTATCGCTTTACCATGGACAAACCGGCGTGGAAAAAATTGCTCAATAATGCGGATCAACTAAATACCAAAGAAGCACTTTCTGTACTTGATAGCTTAATTGCCAGTTTCAACGCAGGTGAACTGGATGCGCAGACCTATCTTGATGGATTAACAGCATTTGCAAAAAGCCCTGAACATGATGTGGTCTCAGCCTCCGGCGGCACATTGGGCAATGTGTATGGGCGCATACTTACCAAAAAATCCAGAAAAGATATGGCCAGATTCACCCGCGCCCTTTACGCCGAGCGCTATGCACGGATCAAGGATGCAAACTCAATGGAGGCTGAATTATTAGGGCCGACCCTGGCTGCACGTTTGATCAGTTATGGTAATGAGCAAAAAATTGCGGCAGAATTCGCCGAAGCCGGAGCACAATATCTGGGCATTGATGGCCCGGCCAACAAGCAGGCACTGGCTGCTAATATGGTTGGCATTGGATTATCAGAAGCCTTCAAGGCCCGTGGCAAGGATGCACTTCCTGCCCTGCTGGAATTGATAGAAAGCGGCTCTGCGGCAGAAAAGAGCAATGCAGGCAGAGCCCTTGGCGCAACCAATGATCCTGAACTGGGTATGGTGCTTCTGGAAACAGCCTTTGACCCCAAGGGGGTATTTACCGGAAGGCAGGCCACCAGTTTGATTTACAGTCTGGTCAACAATCCGACAACAAGCGCCCAGACATGGCAATGGATCAAGAAAAATTTTGATCAATTGCTGGAAACTAGAATTGCCGATGCCCACAAAGCCGGAACACCGC
>JALSYJ010000178.1 GCA_027071965.1 Robiginitomaculum sp.
GGTAGCCATTTTATGCTATTGGTGTCCAGGAATACCGATACGCGCGGCTTTACTGTCTTTACGGACATTGTATCAGTTTTTTTCAATTGTATGGTAGCCATTTAGAGTTCCCCTTGTTATAAAAATTTTAGAAGTCTGGTATTTGTTTTGCATTTATCAGCCTCTGGGAAATGACGGGAACCCCCTAGTTACCGCCATTTTTTTGGGCAAAAACCCGCTTTTTTGCACAAGTTTTGGCTGAATCCAAAAAAACTGAGTAGTTTACGCTATTGGCGAGACCTACTCAATCGGGTCAAATTGACGCAACCAAAACTTGGAAAACTTTAGGGGGAATCATGTCATCGTTTTCTGAAAATAGTAAGAAGTCTATTTCGTCAATGCTTTCATCAACCGCAATCAGCATGGCTGTTTGTGTCACGGGTGTCGCCTTTTCATCGGGTGTGGCTCTGGCTCAATCAGAAGAAGAAGCAAAAGGGTTTGATGAAATTGTAGTTACTGCCCGTAAGCGCGAGGAGAGCGTTGAGACAACACCTATCGCCATTTCCGCCTTTACCGGGGAAACCATGGAGGAGCGGGGCATTGTCAATATCGTTGATGTTGCGCGATTTGTTCCGAATTTAAGTATCAATAGCAATGGCGGTGGCGGTGGTAGCGGCAGCACTTCAAATGTGTTTTTGCGCGGTATTGGGCAAAGCGACTTTCTAATTACCACTGACCCTGGGGTCGGCATATATATTGATGGTGTATATTATGCCAGAGCCACTGCCTCTATCATGGATTTGCTTGATCTTGAGCGGGTTGAGGTGTTGCGCGGGCCACAAGGTACATTGTTTGGTAAAAACACTATTGGTGGTGCTATTAGCTATATCTCGGCCAAGCCCAACCCCGATGGTGGTGGCAAAGTAGAGCTTCGCGGCGGTAAAAACAATTATTTTGAAGGCCGCGCAATGATTGACGCGCCAATCAGTGATAATCTGAATTCCCGCTTTGCGGCGCTTTATAAAACCAAAGATGGCTATACAGACCGTCTGCTGACCGGCGAACGTGAAGGCGATGAGCGCACATTTGCCGCTCGTGCAATGTTTGAATGGACGCCTAATGATCAATTTACTGCTGATCTGGCCATAGACTACAGCAATCGCAATGGTACAACAGCGGAAACGGCAATCTTACAGTTTGAGCCAACCGCTCCACTGGCTGCTTTGTGGGCTGGAATCGTTGGCGGGCCGGGCAATCCGCCATCCGTGGTGAATACCAATCCACGGCAAAGTAATTCCACCGGACCTAATGTTGATGATAATGAGGTATTCGGTGTTGGCCTTACTATGGAATATGATTTTGGTAATGCGGTGTTAAAGTCAATAAGTTCGGTTCGCACTCTAAATGCCGAATTTGGCCGTGATGGTGATGGAACTCCAAATTCATTCCTTGAGACGAATAACAGGGTTGTGCAACAGCAGTATTCGCAAGAATTGCAAATGACTGGCAACAGCTTTGATAATCGCCTCAACTGGGTTGGCGGAGTTTATTATTTTAATGAATTGGCCAAAGATACCAATGATGTGCGTTTGGCATCGGGGCTGTATGATGCGCTGGAAAATTTGCCAGGAGCGATCATACCATTGGTTCCAAGCTCAACATGTCCGGGACCATTTCCGCCAAATATTTGTGCGGGCGGTGCGGGAAATCCGTTTAATCCCGGGCTTGATCTGGACTTTAACATCTATAACAAGGTTCGGGTTGATAGCTATGCTGTATTCGGCAGTGGCACATTTGCCTTGACAGATCAGTTGAACTTCACTGCCGGTCTTCGTTACTCCGATGAAAGCAAAGAGTATTTTCTTGATCACAGCCGGGTTAATGCCGGCGTGGCGATTATTCCTCCAACATCCCTAAGTGATAGCTGGAGTTCTTGGTCGCCCAAATTCAGTCTTGATTTTCAGGCCAACGACAACACCTTGCTTTATACTTCTGCATCACGCGGCTTTAAGAGTGGTGGCTTTAACGGTCGCCCAACAACTCAGAATGCGGTTGATAGTTATGCTCCGGAATTTGTATGGTCTTATGAAGCTGGTGTAAAAACCAGTTTTGCCGACAGGCGGGCCTTGCTGTCTATGGCGGCATTCCTGTATGATTATCAGGATATGCAGCTTACCTCGGTTCGTGCCGATCCTACTGGTAACTTATTGCTGGTAACAGAAAACGCCGGTACGGCAAAAATCACTGGCTTTGAGGCCGAACTAAGGGCGATGGTTTCCGATGATTTCACCATTGATGCCACTCTTGGTATTCTCGATGCCAGATATGATACGCTAAACCCGGGTGCTACGGTAACAACTAACCTGTTATTGGCGCGAACACCGGATCTGACCTTCTCACTTGGCGGTGAATATGTGTTTGATGTTGCCGACAATTTTGATCTTACGGTTCGCGGTGACTATTCCTATCAAAGCTCACAGGCCCTTGATCCGGCTAATACAGCAGCCATAATTCAAGATGGCTATGGCTTGCTGAGTGCCCGAATGACCTTGCGTCCTGAAAATGCGAACTGGGAAGTTGCCGTTTACGGCACCAACATAACCAATGAGCTGTATCTACAGGCTGGTCTTACCACTTTGGATAGTTTTGGTATTGTTGAAGGTAGTTATGGCTTACCGGCAGAATGGGGTATTACCACCTTGTTCCGGTTCTGATCTTACAAAACAAGCTATGCATATCACGCCCCTATCTCATATTGATTTGATGGTCGGGGCGTGAAAGTTTTGACTCATAATTCATGATGAACTCATTTGCACCAGAAAGGTTTTGTAAAATGACTGATTATTCCAAAGTTGACCCCGGAATGTTGCAGTTTATCAACCAGTTTTATGCAGCGGAAAAAGTAGGATTTGAAGCCGTGGGCCTGCAAAATGCCCGGGCCATGCTTGATGCTTTTCCTGATATGGTAGATTTGCCTGCTGTTGAAATCGGCGAGGTACGTGATCTTGAAATAGCGGGAGCTGCCGGGCCATTAAAGGCTCGGCTTTATTTTCCAGAAAATCAGAAATCTAACAGCCCCGCCTTGGTATTTTTTCATGGCGGAGGTTGGGTTATGGGCGGGCTTGATAGCCATGATCGCCCGTGTCGCAGAATCTGCGCTACAGCCAATATTCCGGTGCC
>JALSYJ010000179.1 GCA_027071965.1 Robiginitomaculum sp.
TCCTTCAGAAAAAAATACACACGCTCCGCATTGGGTGCGCCTTTTGTACCATATAGTTTCAAAACACATGCTCCAGCATTAAAACCACAGTGTGAGAGTCTACTAACGACTTGGCAAGCGCCTGCACATTAAAAAACACAAAACCCTGATATGCAAATTTAAGTTCATTTTGAACCCAAACGCTTCAGATGGGTTATGCGCTGGGTATAAGCCCTAGACTCCGCCTACACCAATGCCCCTGTGGCAGGCCGCTGCTGCCTTGATAATGCTGACAGCCAAAGCTCCTCCAGAGCCATCACCAAGCCCAAGGCCCAAATCCAGAATTGGTTTCTTGCCAATACGATCCAGCAAGGCCCGGTGACTGTCCCGTGAGGTTACTGAACCTGCAACACAATGATCTATGCTTTTGGGGTCAATGGAATGCAAAATAGCGGCACTGGCAGCAGCCACAAACCCGTCCAGCACAACCGGAACCTTCTGGTATCTTGCGGCCAGTATCGCCCCGGATATCGCCGCCAGATCTCGCCCGCCCAGCCGCCTCATAACCTCAAGCGGATCACCAAGCTGCCCCTGCTCCCGGGCAATCGCCTCGTCAATGGCTCTGGTTTTTTCTAATAACAGGTCGGGTTTTTTCATTGCTGATCCTGATTGCGCCCAGAATGACGCCGAACCACCAAACAAGGCCAAGGCAACCGCACCAGCAACAGTAGTGGCACCAGCGCCAACGGCACCTACCCCGATTAAATCAGGATTTTCGCTTAACGCTTCCATGCCATAGGCGATAGTAGCGGCACAGTCCTTTTCGCTCATTGCCGCTTCCAGTGTAATATCATTGGTTGGCATTTCAGGAGCCAGCTCAACAATTCTAAGCCCACAACCAACCGTGCCTGCAATCTGGTTTACTCCGCCTTTACCTCCGGTCAAATCACTTATTTTGCTCATGGTTTCGTCAACGCCATAAGCAGAGACGTTTTGCCTTGCCACACCATGAGAGCTTGCAAAAACTACAATTTGTGAGCTTTGTACTCTTGGCTGGCTTTGACCCTGCCATCCTGCCAGCCAGATCGCAAGCTCGCTAAGCAGACCTAACTCACCTGAGGGCAGGGCAATTTCAATCTGTCGCTTGCCAGCTTCACTTTTTGCATCAATATCAGCATCAGGAACTTTTGCGATCAGATCCCTGATATCATCAAATGGACTGTTTGTAAGCGGAAGGGCCAAGGCTTTGATCCCGTCTTTTGCTAGAATCTGTCAAGATCACCAATATGCATGAATTTGACACCAAAGAACAGTCCTTACAAATAACAAGTTTGTTAGACAGCTTGTAGCTGTTAGGCTAATAAGCTCTGATCTCAGGATCAAAATCTTACGGAGACCTTCATGCGCTTTGCCTTGGGTTATTTTGCAATCTTTGCACTTCTAGTGGCAGGATTGATACTTTTGGTGCGCCTGATTGCACCTGAACAAATGCAAGGCGAAGATCAGCAAATGAGACTGATCTACTTGTTATTGCTGTTATTCCTTATTGGCGGCGGTATATTTAGTACTAATCGTGCACAGATGGCATTGGCCTTAAAACAGGCACTTATCTGGATAGCTATATTTTTGCTGGTGGTATTGGCCTTTTCATTTCGCCATGATTTTTCCATGATGGGAAACCGGATGGCTGGTGAGCTAATGCCCGGTAAGACGATCCCTGTGCAAACCGATAACGAACAAGGTAGCGGCTCTACCGTGGCCATAACAAAATCCAATGACGGCCATTTTCGCGCCAATGGCATGGTTAACAACACCCATGTAAGATTTCTGGTTGACACCGGGGCCTCGATTATCGCCTTGACAATGAATGATGCCATACGTGCCGGCATTGCTATTGATAAGTTGAATTACACCATGCGCATAAGCACAGCCTCAGGCGAGACTTTTGGCGCTCCGGTGATGCTGGACAAGGTTTCTGTCGGGCAAATCACCTTGCGAAATGTACGGGCAGTTGTGCTAAAAGAAGGTTTGAATAACTCCCTGCTTGGCATGAGTTTTTTAGGACGTTTACAAAAATTTGAAGCCAGCCAAAATCAGTTGGTTCTCAAGAAATAACCCCATCACGGAACATCAAGATTCCGGTTACCAGCAATAACACTCCGAATAATCGCCGCAGGGCAAGCGCCGGTAAAGCGTGAGCCATGCGTGCCCCCACCGGAGCCAGGGAAGCGGTTAATATGGAAATCGCCAAAAACCCCGGTATATTTACAAACCCCACCGAAAACGGCACCGATATTTGCGACCACCAGCCAGTAACCATATAAAGCAAGGCAGCAGGTAAACCAACAGCCACCCCAAATCCGGCAGCAGTACCAACAGCCCGGTGGATCGGCTTGCCGCATAAAGTCATAAGAATAACCCCAACTACACCGCCACCAATGCCTGCCATGGCCGAACTTATTCCGATAAATCCTGCTAGCCCCACCTTTGTCAATCCACCGGGAAGTTGGGAGGCAAGCCGCCAGTCCGGGTTGGCAAAACCCATTTGCAAGGCAATAAGAATCATAAAACCACCAAAGCCTGTGATCAACCAATGCCCCGGCAGATAAGAGGCCAATAGCGCACCTGCAATCACTCCTGGCACTATCCATGGTATCCATGATTTTAACACGGACACATCCACTGCCCCACGTTTATAATGAGCAAATACTGACCTAAGCGATGTAACCACAATGGTTGCAAGAGATGTGGCAATTGCAGATTTCATTGCCACATCATCAGCCACACCAAACCGGATCAGCACCGCATAAAGCGCCGGGACTATTACTACGCCGCCACCAACACCAAACATCCCGGCCACCATGCCTGCAAATGCTCCAGCAGCTATAAACGCTAAAAAAAGATCAAGATTTTGCACCAGAGCTTCCATCAGCTTCCCCCTTGTGATGCCATAACCTCGGCAGCAGCTTTGGCAATTACACGCCAGTCAGCGCCCGGTTTTACGCCTTCTTCGGATAGTATGCGTCGCCAGTTCCTTGCCCCCGGCTGTCTGTAAAACAATCCCATAACATGCCTGGTTATATCATGCAGGCGAGTGCCATTTTCCTGTTCAAGCGCGGCGTATTCGATCAACCCCTCCACTACTTGCTTGCGGCTGACCGGAGCAAATTCTTCGTTAAATATTATCTGATCCACCTGCGACCATTCAAACGGATCATGATAGGCAGCCCGCCCGACCATTACCCCATCTAGCCCACGACTTTCGCTAATAACCTGACCAATAGTTTCAAGACCGCCGTTCAAACTTATACTTAAATCTGCAAAATCCTGTTTCATTTGCCGAACCAACGGATAGTCCAGAGGCGGTATTTCCCGGTTTTGCTTCGGGCTAAGACCTTTTAACCAGGCCTTTCTGGCGTGAATAATAAATTTCCTGCACCCTGCATCCGATACCGTTTGCAGGAATTTTGGTAAGGTTTCCTCTGCCACCTGCTCATCAACCCCAATGCGACACTTGATAGTTACCGGCACCGTAACAGCATCTCTAATGGCGGTAAAAATGCGCGCAACCAGCTCCGGATCCAGCATCAACACTGCCCCAAAATGTCCTGATTTTACCCGATCAGACGGGCAGCCCACATTCAGGTTTATTTCGCAATAACCAAAATCTTCGCCAATGCGCGCAGCTTCGGCCAATTGAACAGGGTCGGATCCGCCCAATTGTAAAGCCACCGGATGCTCCAATGGCGAAAACCCTAACAAGCGCTCCTTATCTCCATGTACTATTGCCGCAGAAGTGACCATTTCCGAATACAGTAATGATCTTCGGGTAATTAGCCGGATGAAGGCACGAAAATGTCGATCAGACCAATCCATCATCGGAGCGACGGAAAATCGTTCATATGATATTTTAGCCAAAGCTTACAAATCCAACAGCACGCAAAAAAAGATACATGGTAACTGTGATCTGGCATACTTCAAGTTGATATAAGTGATAAAAAATTCTAAATAGTTATTTCCCCTGCACAAAAAAACCCCGCCCGAAGGCGGGGTCTTAAGGTGGAAAAGCCGCTGGCTTTTCTGGCTGTGATCCGAGGGGACGGAGCAGCCCTTTTTGAAATATGAAACGGACTTATTTGGCAGAAGCCAGTTTATGCGCCGCAACAAGTTTTGCATTTTGACCGGCCAGATTATTACCGGAACCGGCAATTCTTGCGGCTGCGGCAAAATGCGAAGAAGCTGTAATATGATCACCGGACAACCAGGTAACCACACCCTTATTGTTCAAAGCCTGCCAGCTATCAGGAGAAATAGCCAAGGCTGCATCACATGCTGTGGCAGCAGCACTCAATTCGCCAAGTGCGCCTTTGGCCGCACACAAATTAGTATAGGCCGCCAGCTTGCGTGACTTGGACAATTTGTTCTTTAATGCTGCTTCTTGAAAAAACGCAGCCTTTTTGAACGAGCCCTTGTTAAAAGCAGCAATACCAGCGCGAATTTTACCATTGGACACAGATTTGGTAGCAAACTCCGGTACAGCTTCTGATGCCATGGATGCTGTGGCCAGAGGCGCAATTGATATGGCAAAACCAAGAGAGATTATTTTTAACAGATTTGGGGAGGACATTATTATTTCCTGTTTTGTTTTCGACGGGTATAACATAGCATATTCAGTGCGTTTGAAAAGTGAACAGCGTTCACTTTTTTCGCATAATTGCTATGCACAAATGAAAAGAAGCCAAAATGCCCTTTCAAATTTCCGCTATGATCCCATATATTCCTAACAGAACAACAATACTGGTCTTAACATGGAACTGAAAATAAACTGGTCTGATTTTCCAATTTTTCTGGCTGTTGTAAATGCCGGCAACCTGTCAGGAGCCGCCCGGGATCTGGGTTTAAGCCAGCCAACTGTCAGCCGACGCATGAACGCATTGGAAGAGCAGATGGGGATACCCCTGTTGCAAAAAACCAACACCGGAATTGCGCCTACTGAGATGGGGCTGGCCGTATTGGATCACATCCGTCGCATGGAACACGAAGCAGAAGCCATTACCCGTGCCACTGCCGCCAGCGATCAGTCTCTGGCCGGCACTGTTACCATCTCGGCCACCCAGGGCGTAGGTGATATGTGGCTACCTGAGGCCATGCGCCCTTTTCACGTCAAACACCCGGAAATAGAATTTGTTATTGATGTAAACATTCAAATGGCCAATCTGGCCAAGCGCGAAGCAGATATCGCCTTGCGCTGGATGGGGCCAGGCAATCAAAACTCCCTGATTGGCCGCAAGGTCATCACCCTTGGCATTGGGCTTTATGCTTCTAAAGATTATCTTGAAAAATACGGGTGTCCGAAAACCCTTGAACAACTGGCCGATCATTCCGCTGTGGGTATACGCATGTCAAGAAACAGCCCGCTATGGCCAATCAACCTTAGTGACTTGTCCATTGTTCCCCAGAAAATCAGCTTTTTATCCAACAGCTTGCGCACCCAGGAAGAAGCCATTGCCTCGGGCTATGGAATTGGTGCACTGGCGCATCTGCAAGCAGAACGGCAGGACGGGCTGGTGCGGGTGCTTCCTGATTTTGAGCATTTGCAGGATTTATGGATTGTAGCCCATGATGATTTATCAAAAAACCGACGCATCCGGCTGGTGTTCGACTTCCTCATAAAAGTATTACAAAAGGATCAGGAATATTTCCTGACAGGAAAGTCAGGCAATTCCGTGGCATTATGATACTTAGAAACATGCCCCCTAAACCCCCAGCCTGGTTTTAGGTCAAAATAGACCAAAACTTGCTCTAACTTTGTTTGTCGCATTTTTTACCGCAAAACTGTCCTCAAGTAGCGAAGCGGTAGGACAAACAAAGCTTCCCACTTTTGCTAAAAATGCTTTAGACTCCCAAAATGAAGATTCTTAAAAGTACCGATGATCTAGCAGAAGCCTGCAAAACAGCACGCAAATCTGATTTTGTTGCTTTGGATACCGAATTCATGCGCGAGCGAACCTTTTGGTCGCAATTGTGCTTAATTCAAATGGCCACAAATGATGTTGAAGCGATCATCGACCCGTTGGCCGATGGTCTTGATCTAGAGCCGTTTCTTGACCTGCTCCGGGATACCAGCGTCATTAAGGTATTCCATGCTGCCAGACAGGATATGGAAATATTCTATTCCTTATTGGGTGAAGTACCCTACCCGATCTTTGACAGCCAAATTGCAGCAATGGCTGCCGGACTTGGTGACAGCGTCGGTTATGACAGGCTGGTGCGTGCCCTGCTTGACATAAATGTGGACAAAGGTTCACGCTTTACAGATTGGGCCAGACGCCCCTTATCGACAAAGCAACTGTCCTACGCATTAGCTGATGTTACTCATTTGCGTGATCTTTATCCAATCCTGGTAAAAAAACTTCAGGATCAAAATCGAAGTCACTGGCTTGACGAGGAAATGGAAATACTGGCCAATCCTGACATTTACTCCTTTAAGCCGGAAAATGCATGGAAACGGATGAAAATCCGCAAATACACCGACAAATGGCTGGCGGTTATGGCACAGATAAGTAAATGGCGCGAAGAAGAAGCCCAACGCTTAGATCGCCCAAGAAACCGCATCCTAAAAGACGATGCCATCTATGAAATAGCAACACAAGAGCCCACATCTGTTGAGGCTCTGGCGCGACTGCGGGCCATTCCCAAGGGGTTTGAACGCTCCAGGTCTGCTGAGATCCTGTTACAAATTGTCAAAACAGCACTAAGTGACCCAAAAAAATATGCGCCAAAGGTGGATATGCCAAAACGCAACCCTGCAGGTCTCGGCCCGGTAGTGGAAATGCTGAAAGTCTTGCTGAAGATAAGGGCGCAGGAAATTGGTGTGGCTCCACGGCTTATTGCCAATTCAGCCGATATTGAGCGACTGGCAGCCGATAATGAAGCTGAAATCCCGGCACTAAGGGGGTGGCGGCGCAAGGAATTTGGCCTTGATGCTCTGCAGATGAAGGCCGGAAATATTGGCTTGCGTCTGAAAAATGGTGTGATTGTCCTTGAGCGTTATTAGAGCACTCTCAGGTTAATGACAGACGCCGATACTATGGCAGACCTATTGTAGTTTTTTCGATCAATTCCAGTCGCAGATCATCCAGCCCCCCGGCCAAGATAGCACTTCTGATTCTTGCCATAAGGTCTTGATAATAAGAAATATTATGCCATGAAAGCAGAATCGCTGCCAATGGTTCATTGCACTTGACCAAATGGTGAATATAGGCTCTGGAATAATCCTGACTTGCCGGGCAGTCAATCTCGGCAAGTAATGGCAACGGATCATCTCTAAATCTGGCATTTTTGAGATTAAATGCGCCATAATCGCTCCATGCCTGCCCGTGACGACCAGCCCTTGTCGGCATCACGCAATCGAACATGTCAACGCCTCTTACCACGCTTTCGATTATATCAAGTGGACGACCCACCCCCATAAGATATCGCGGGCGGTTAACAGGTAAAAAGTCAGGAGTGTAGTCCAGTACCTCGCACATGGTCTCAAAGCCCTCACCCACAGCCAAACCGCCAATGGCATAGCCGTCAAAACCCTGCCTTACCACTTCGGCAGCGCTTTGTTCCCGCAAATCCGCATAGGTGGAGCCTTGTACAATTCCAAACAAATTCTGGCTTTGACGGGTGCCAAAGGCGGTTTTTGAGCGCTCACCCCAGCGCAATGACAGCTCCATGCTCGCTTGTGCCGCATCGTGGGTGACTGGATGCTCTGTGCATTCATCAAATTGCATGGAGATGTCTGCCCCTAGCAAATCAGCCTGTATCTCTATGCTGCGCTCTGCTGTCAGATTGTGGCTGGAGCCGTCAATATGGCTTTGGAATATTACGCCCTGTTCGGATTTCTTTGCCAACTGGCTTAGGGAAAACACCTGAAACCCGCCTGAATCAGTTAGAATCGGGCCATGCCATGTGCTGAATTCATGTAAACCACCCAAATCATGTACCCGTTCAGCACCGGGACGCAGCATTAAATGATAGGTATTGCCCAAGATAATGTCAGAACCAGCACCCTTAACCTGATCCATGGTTAGGGCTTTGACGGTTCCTGCTGTTCCTACCGGCATAAAGGCCGGTGTACGGATATCTCCTCTGCTGGTGCGCAAAAACCCGGTTCTGGCCTTGCCATCGGTGCCAATTATGTCAAAGGCAAAGCTCATGATGAACAAAACTCAAAAGCACAGGCCCACGAAACCCCAAAAAGAGTGCCATCAAACCCGATATTATTGGCTATTTTACTGGATGTATCTTTCATAATCGCCCTACATCCGGAAAACACCAAACTTGGTGTCTGTATCCGGGGCGTTTTGGCTCATGGCAAGGGACAGCCCCAGTACACGGCGACTATCAGCAGGTGAGATAATGCCATCATCCCAGATCCGGGCGCTTGAATAATAAGGGGAGCCTTCAACTTCGTATTTCTCGCGGATAGGGTTTTTGAACTGCTCTTCTGCTTCTTTACTCCAGCTATCACCATTTTGCTCAAGGCCATCGCGCTTTACAGTTGCCAGAACACTGGCAGCCTGTTCGCCCCCCATCACAGATATCCGGGAGTTTGGCCACATAAACATCAGGCGCGGAGAATATGCGCGGCCACACATGCCATAATTACCAGCCCCGTATGAGCCACCTATCACCAATGTGAATTTTGGCACTTGTGCGCAAGCCACAGCGGTCACCATTTTAGCACCATGTTTGGCAATGCCTCCGGCTTCATACTTTCCGCCAACCATAAAGCCGGAAATGTTTTGCAAGAACACCAAAGGCGTATTGCGCTGACAGCATAGCTCTATGAAATGTGCGGCTTTTTGCGCACTTTCTGCAAACAAAACACCGTTATTTGCCAAAATCCCAACCCGCTGCCCATAGATACGGGCAAAACCTGTAACCAGTGTGGTGCCAAACAGTTTCTTGAACTCGTCAAACTCTGAGCCATCGACAATCCGTGCAATTACCTCGCGCACATCATAAGAAGCACGAAGATCAACAGGAACAATACCATGTAACTCTTCCATGTCGTATAAGGGCTCATTGAACGAAACAGCAGAATTTGTAAGCTGTGGCGGCTTTAGATTACGAACAATGCTTCTTACTATTTGCAAGGCGTGATGATCATCATTGGCCACATGATCGACTACTCCAGAATTACGGCCATGTACATCAGCACCACCAAGATCTTCGGCAGAAATCACCTCACCGGTCGCAGCCTTTACCAATGGCGGGCCGGCCAGAAAAATAGTCCCCGTACCCCGGACGATCACCGTTTCATCAGCCATGGCCGGAACATAAGCCCCGCCAGCAGTACAAGAACCCATTACGGCAGCTATTTGGGAAATACCCTTTGCCGACAGATTGGCCTGATTAAAAAAGATACGGCCAAAATGGTCCCGGTCTGGAAACACTTCGGCCTGATGGGGTAAATTGGCTCCGCCACTGTCTACCAGATAAATACACGGCAAATGGTTCTCCAGCGCAATTTCCTGCGCACGCAAATGCTTTTTCACGGTCAAGGGATAATAGGTGCCGCCCTTGACCGTAGCATCATTGGCCACCACCATTACTTCGCGGCCCTCAACTCTGCCAATGCCGGTAATTATTCCAGCGCCTGGAATGTCTGCATCATAGACACCGTTCGCAGCCAATGCTGAGAGCTCCAAGAATGGCGAACCCGGATCAAGCAATAATTCAACACGGTCTCTGGGCAATAATTTGCCCCTGCTGGTGTGCTTGTTGCGCGCCCGCTCAGATCCGCCTTTAGCCGCTTGCGCCGTTTTTTGGCGCAATTCCGATACCAGTGCCTCCATCGCAGATTTGTTGTTGATATAGGTATGATCTGCGGTATTGATCTGGGTTTGAAGTACACTCATCGCGTATTTCCTTGTGAATCATTTTAGATTTTGGTTGTAATACCCTTCGACCTGACGGTCGAGTTGCTTATGAGAAATTCTCTTAATAGTCTGAACTAATAGCAATCTTGGGATATGAAATTTTCAAACTACCGACAGCTTGTCGCATTGTTTACCGTTTTATAGTAGATTATCTGATATGAGAATGAACAGAAGATCAGTATTGGCAAGTTTGTCCGCCTTTCCCCTTGCAGGCGGTGTCGTGGCGCAAGGTCTGCCCCCAGCTATTTTTGCACTGATGAACCACCCCGCTGCCAGCTTTTTTGAGGCGCCGCCACCAAATTCAGGTATTCCGTTGAATCTGCCGATTGACAGTTTGCAAGGCTCTGCCACCTGGCAACAATTATTTGAGGGGCGCGCTGTATTGCTTGATTTATGGGCGAGCTGGTGCGCGCCGTGTCTGGTTGAAACCCCGGGCTTAAATGCCTTGTCTGAACAATATGGTTCCGACACCTTTGCGGTGGCAGTCTTGAAAACTGCTGACCCCAATACCAGCCTGATGCAAATGCAGCAGATATTTGATCAGGGAAATTACAATGCGCTTACTGCGTTTGCTGATGGCTCCGCAGACGGTTGGGGTTTCTTTCGGGCATTAAAAGTAAATATGCGAAACTCACAAAAGCAGGCAGGACTGCCCATGGCAGCATTGATCGGCCCCGATGGCCGCGAAATTGCCCGCACATATGGCACCATTAAGGGACGAAAATGGGAACACCCGAAAATCGCTGATTTTATCGCCCAATTTTCTAAAGCGTGGAGTTGATATGCCCAGCGAACCTTCACGACCGGACTTTGAATATATCAGCGAAATAGCTATTCTCTCTGCTGCTCCCAAAGGCGCCTTAAAGGCTCTGGCTAAAAAGTCTGAAAAAATCATGGTGCTGGGCGGCAAGCCCTTGTTTCAGCCAGGTGAAATTGCCGACAGTATATACTTTGTAAAATCCGGAGTTTTGGGGGCGTTTCACTTAGCAACAGATGGTGAGTTGGAACTGCTAGGTTATATCCGTTCCGGCGAGCCGGTTGGAGAAATGGCGTTTTTGGGATCAACTCCGCACTCAAGTGCGGTTTATGCACTGCGCGATGCGGAGCTGGTGCGGGTGTCACGATCTGCTTTTGAGAAATTTTCTCTTAAATTTCCCCAATTACTGCAAGGTCTTTCGCAGATGATCGTCTTGCGCATGCGCTCAAATAACAGGTGCAGCGCCCATGAACGCAGTCAGCCCAAAGTGTTTGCCATGCTGGCCACTTCACCTACCATTCCTTGTGAGTTTTTGGCCAACAAATTGCTAAAACATCTGGCAAAGTTTGGAAAAAGAGCAATCATTATCGGCCCTGATGCCAAAAACCAGTCCCCTGGCTGGTTCGATCAACAGGAACGAAATCATGATATTGTTCTGATGCATAGTCCGATTGCTGATGATGACTGGTATCGATTATGCTTAAGACAGGCTGATCGTCTATGGATACTGGGCCGTGCCGATGCAAGGCCATCTGAGCCGCTTCTGCCCCCGGAAAACTCGCCTGCCAGATCCATGCGGCTGGTGGATGTAATTTTATTGCACAATGAGGGAGAGCGTGCGGTAAGCGCTGGAAAAGACTGGAAACATGCCGCCGGGGCTTCCCGTATTTTTAACTGGCGAACAGGCAATAAACAAGATGCAGCCCGCATTGCACGAACTGCAGCCGGACGCTCGGTGGGACTGGTGCTTTCTGGTGGAGGAGCCCGGGCCTATGCTCATATTGGTGCTGTGCGCGCCTTGCGCGAAGCCAAAATACCTATTGATTTTTGTGGTGGCACTTCAATGGGGGCCATAATTGCCGCCAATGTGGCCATGGGCTGGGATGACGAACAGATTGAGCAAAGCATTTTAGATGCTTTTGTAAACTCCAACCCGGTTGATGATTACCGGCTGCCAGTGGTGGCGCTAACCAAGGGTATTAAAGTTCGCCGCCGACTGGCAAGGTATTTTGGTGACATGCAGATTGAAAATATGGCTCTGCCGTTTTTTTGCCTGTCAACCAATTTGACCACTGGAAAACCCACAGTTCATCGTACCGGATTGCTTAGAAGGTCTTTGCGCGCCTCCATTGCCTTACCTGGTGTATTGCCGCCTGTGGTTATCAATTCCGAAGTACATGTAGATGGAGCAGTGCTGAATAATTTTCCGGTTG
>JALSYJ010000180.1 GCA_027071965.1 Robiginitomaculum sp.
CGGGCGCAAATTGATGCAGGCAATTGGAACCAGAGAGTTTCGACCATATCTGGCTAATGATCTGATCGGTGCTGAAGTGGGTGGGGCGGTAAAAAATGTGCTGGCTATTGCCTGCGGTATTGTTCTTGGAAAAAAACTGGGACAAAGCGCCCATGCGGCATTGATCACCAGAGGCTTTGCCGAAATGACAAGATTGGGTCTGGCGCTTGGTGCCGAGCCTGAAACCCTGCGTGGATTGTGCGGGCTTGGCGATCTAGTGCTGACCTGTTCTTCGGCCACTTCACGCAATATGAGTTGTGGTCTGGCCTTGGGGGAGGGCAAGCCTCTGGATGAAATTCTCTCCGGGCGGCTGGCGGTAACCGAGGGGGTGGCTTCGGCTCCGGCGATGATGAAATTGGCTGCAGACCATAATATAGAAATGCCAATTACCGAGGCAGTGGCAATGATTATTGCCGCTGAGCTGGACGTGGACACAGCTATTGCTTCATTATTGTCCCGTCCGCTTAAGCGCGAATAAGCCTTGGTTTTATTTGCTTTGTTTCGGGCTGTTTTGTTTCGGAGTGTTCCGGCGTTCTATTATGATGCCAAGAAAAATCACCATCAGTGCAGTAACTGCCATGGTTGACAGACTTTCTCCCAAAAACAATACCCCGACAAACACCGCAAAAGGAGGAACAAAATAATTTGAGGTGGCCAGAAAGCTTGGCCCGGCACTGCGGATGGTCTGCATGTAGAATATGGAGCCGATACCCGTGGCGGCCAGCCCCAGAAACAACAATGAAATAAGCGATCCCAGGCTTGGCATTGGAGAGTGAACCGCATCAATAATGGCAAAGGGTGTTAATACCAGAGCGCCAACCAGCAACATGCCGGTGGCTGAGACGCTGGGCGGAGTTTCCGGCATGAAATGGATCAGGACGCTGTTCAGGGCATAAAGACCCGCTGTGAGCAATACTACAATCTGTGCCAGGGCAAATGGCCCGCCAAGATCCTGTAACAGGGTTGGGCCAACCAGCAAAACAATACCAAACAGGCCCAGTAACAGGCCAGCTATTTTACCAAGGGTCATACGGTCTTCGGGAATGGTAAAGTGAGTAAGGGCGGCCACAAAAAGCGGCATGGTCGCCAGTAAAATACTGACCAGACCGCTGTCCAGCACCTGCAGGGCATAGGCATTTAGCAAAAAGGGCAAGGCCGAGCCACTAAGCCCAACGGGCAGGAACCATAACCAGCGCACATCCGGCTTTGGCAACAGCCGGGGCAGGCGGTGCTTGCGATAGATCATCCACCCGTATAACAGCGCCACTGCAACCCAGATCCGGCCGGTGGCAACAATTGCAGGCGACATTTCTGCAACCGAAATTTTTGACAGGGCAAATGCGGAACCCCACATGGCCACCAGCGCACAATAGCGCAGCCAGTCAGCACGATTTGGTGCAGATGTTACTTTTACTGATTGCGCAGATATATCGTGCATAAGCTCAGGCGGTGGCACTTTCACTGCGGCTTGTCAAACTCCAATTTTGGCAAGCAAAGATAAAATACAGCTCTGGCTCTTGGGGCCACGGTCTCAATTATTATCGGCTTTTAGCGTGATCCTGTTTTTCAGTTCTGGTTTTGTTCTTGATTTTGGTGCTGGGTCGGGTTATGTATGTGCAAGTTTACAGGGAGGTTGCATGGCTACGAGCATAACCACTTATGCTTTTGACGGGGTTGAGGCAAAGCCCGTTGATGTGCAGGTGCAGATTGTTTCAGGGCTGCCCAGTTTTTCCATTGTCGGGCTGGCAGATAAGGCCGTTGCAGAAAGTCGGGAGCGGGTTCGTGCTGCATTTGCCGCCATTGGGCTGGCTCTGCCGGGCAAGCGTCTGGTGGTTAATCTGGCTCCTGCGGATCTGCCAAAAGAGGGTTCTCATTATGATTTGCCGATTGCTCTTGGGTTGATGATGGCAATTGGTGTTGTGCCGGAAGATGCCTTTGATCGTTTCGCAGCTATTGGCGAGCTGTCTCTAAGTGGTTTAATTGCTCCGGTTACCGGGGCGCTGCCTGCGGCAATGGCGGCAAACAGCTCTGATCTGGGTCTGATCTGTCCGCAGGATAATGGGGCAGAGGCGGCATGGGCCGGGGAAATGGATATTTTGGCTGCTCCCAGCCTGATTGCGCTGGTTAATCACGTCAAGGGGCGCGGCCTGCTTGTTCCCCCTCGGCCCGGGCCGTTGGATGAGGGGCCAAAAATCCCGGATTTGTCGGATGTGCGTGGACAGGAAATGGCCAAGCGGGCGCTGGAAATTGCAGCGGCGGGAGGCCATAATTTGTTGATGGTTGGCCCTCCTGGATCCGGAAAGTCCATGCTTGCCGCCCGGCTGGCTGGTTTGCTGCCGCCATTGACCTCGCGCGAATTGCTTGAGGTTTCCATGATTCATTCACTGGCTGGCTTGTTGGAAAAAGGTTGTTTGAGTGCGGCGCGACCCTTTCGCAGCCCGCATCATTCAGCATCAATGGCGGCATTGGTTGGCGGCGGGCACAAGGCCAGGCCGGGGGAAGCCTCTTTGGCACACCGGGGTATTTTGTTTTTAGATGAGTTTCCGGAATTTTCTCCGCAGGTGCTTGATAGTCTGCGGCAGCCTCTGGAAACAGGAACAATCAGTGTTGCCAGAGCCAATGCCCATATTACCTATCCGGCGCGCTTTCAATTGGTCGCGGCGATGAATCCGTGCCGGTGCGGCTCTGCTGGCAATGATGGATATGCATGTCGACGCGGGCCTCGCTGTGCCAATGATTATCAGGCACGGATTTCCGGGCCATTGCTGGATCGGATGGATTTGCAAATCGACGTACCCGCAGTTACGGCTGCGGATCTGGCATTACCGGCTTCTGTCGAGGGAACCTCTCAGGTGGCAGCACGGGTAAAGCAGGCCCGAATCATACAAGAATCACGTAAAGCCGAGACCGGCGGCCTGACCAATTCAGATATTCCCACTGCCGCTTTGGATCAGGTAGCAGCACCGGATGAGCCGGGGCGGCAATTATTGTTAAAAGCAGCAGAGCAATTACAACTTACTGCCCGTGGCTATCATCGGGTGCTGCGCACAGCCCGCACCATTGCCGACCTTGAAGGGGCAACGTCAATTCATC
>JALSYJ010000181.1 GCA_027071965.1 Robiginitomaculum sp.
TCAGCCTAATATGGATTTAAGTACACTGCCCGCTTTGCTAAAATCCATGCTGCCTGAATGTCGTTTTTTAAGCAGACCCATGCACTTACCCATATCTTTCAAGCCTGCCGCCTGTAATTCCTCGACCACTTTTCTTGCTTCGACCTCAATTTCCTCATCACTTAGCTGACGAGGCATAAAGCTGCGGATTACGGCAACTTCTTCGCGCTCGCGCTCGGCCAGGTCAAGCCGGCCAGCCTGCTCATAAATAATGGCGCTTTCCTCACGTTGCTTTAGCATTTTAGCCAGAATTTGCAGAATTTGCTCATCACCGCAACCTTCGCACTCGTCCTTGGTGCGCGCGGCAATGTCACGATCCTTGATAGCGGCCTGCACAAGACGAAGCGTGGAAAGCCTGATAGCATCACGAGCTTTCATCGCGTCTTTCATTGCTTCTAGCAATTCATTTCTTAGGGACATGGATTTTATAGTTCAGGAAATGAGCTGACATATAATTACGCCTGACAATTACGTTTCCCAAACTGCTCCTTAGCTCTTAAAACATCAAACTGATAATCAAAGCAGGCTTTCGCCCTTAACATAAGGGTGATAATACCCTTTTCCAGATTCGCAAATGATGTCAGGTATGGCACCGAAAACTGGAGCGTTGACCTATGGAAAACCAAACGAAGAGTCAAGGGCAATTGCCATTAAATACCGCCGTGCTGGTATTGGCTGATGGCCGGACATTCACTGCGAAAGGGGCGGGCATGGTCGGCGAAGCCGTCGGCGAGGTGTGTTTTAACACATCCATGACCGGATATCAGGAAATTCTGACTGACCCATCATATACCGGGCAATTGGTCTGTTTCACATTTCCTCACATTGGCAATGTAGGCACAAATGCACAAGATGAAGAAACCGCATCTCCTGAACCGGCAGCCCGAGCCAGAGGCATGATAGTACGTGCCGATATAACCGAACCTTCTAATTGGAGATCTGGCCAGTCACTGAACGATTGGCTAAAAGCCAGATCCGTAATTGCAATTTGCGGCATTGATACACGGGCTTTAACCAATCATATCCGCGAAAACGGTATGCCGCATGGCGTAATTGCCCATAGTCCTGACGGCGTATTTGATCTTGATGCATTACAACAAAAGGCCAAAAACTGGGCCGGTATTACCGGCGCAGACCTGGCCACGGGCATTAGTACAGATAAAACCTATAACTGGCAGGAAACCGCATGGTCATGGCCAGATGGCTTTGCCACAAGCAGTTCTGAAAAACCGCACATCGTAGTGATAGATTACGGGATGAAACGCAATATTGCCCGCTTGCTGGCGCAACAGGGCATGGCGGTAACTATTGCTCCGGCCAGTTATAGTGCCGAGAAGATTTTAGCCCTGAACCCCGATGGCATAGTCTTATCCAATGGCCCCGGGGATCCGGCAGCTACGTCCCAAAAGTCTGCTCCTGTCATTAAAGCCCTGCTCGCAGCCGATCTGCCAATTTTCGGGATATGTCTTGGTCATCAGATGCTGGCACTGGCTCTGGGCGCAAAAACCATCAAAATGGCCCAGGGCCACCACGGAGCCAATCACCCGGTAAAGGACACAAGAACGGGAAAAGTTGAAATTGTCTCCATGAACCATGGTTTTGCCGTGGATTCATCTTCATTTGACGAGAATTTGCTGCAAACCCATGTTTCGCTATTTGATGGCAGTAATTGCGGCTTGCGTTTACATAACAGGCCGGTGTTTTCCGTACAGCACCATCCCGAAGCCAGCCCCGGCCCACAGGACAGCTTTTCAATGTTTTCTGATTTTGCCGACAGTGTGCGCGAACGTCTGGTATTGCAAAGTGAACAAAAATCAGCCTAGGTTTGAACATGGCATTGTCATGGACACTTAACCGGCGAGCATTGTTACTTGGCAGCTTGGCAATACCGCTTGCCAATTGTTCGCGTAACAGAAACTCCAATGGTTTACGCATCGGAATTTCCTCATCACCAGATAGCCTTGACCCGGCGCAGGGCCAAACTGCCAATGCTGCACTCTTATTCAAGCAGTTATACACTCCGCTCACCAATTATGATGAGAATGGCAATTTGGCACCCGGTCTTGCCGAAAGCTGGACAATGTCAGAAGATGGCCTTCGCTGGAATTTCAAGCTGCGAGATGGCTTGAAATGGTCTGATGGCACCCCCATTACTGCCAAGGATGTAGTGTTCAGCGTACAGCGAATGCTTGACCCGGACAGTATTTACACGGATGTCGGAGACTTCTTTCACGTTACCAATGCTAAAGCCGTGCTTTCTGGTGACAAGCCAGTAACTGATTTAGGAGTGCGAGCACCAAGGGATAACATGGTTGAATTTTCCATGGATGAACCGCTTGGCGTATTTGCCGAACTAATGCGGGAGTTTTATCCGGCGCCAGCCCATATACTGAACAGGCCTGCAAATATTTGGCCGCTGCCACCTGATTTTGTTGGCTCCGGCCCGTTTATACTTGATAAGGCCGAACATATGGCCTTGCAATTAAAACGGAACCCGTTTGCACCGGATCCTGCACATATTGAACATATTTATGTCACTGTTGTTGAAGATGCCGCAACCAGAGCTCGCATGGTTCGCGCCGGTGATCTTGATCTGGTTGAAGATCCTCCTCCCAACCGTATTGTTGATCTTCAATCCCGCAAAGACGTGCAGCTTAATAGCTGGAAAAGCCCAAAACTGGTATATCTGAAAATCAATCACAAGCATCCGGCATTAAGTAATCGAGATGTGCGCTCGGCCCTGAATATGACTGTGGATCGCGAATTTATTTCCGAACAATTATTCGAAGGTTTTGCCGAAGCCGCCAACGGGATTATGCCATGGGTTGAAACACCGGAGCCGGAGCCTTTGCAACAGCGCATAAAAACTGCAAAACAGCTAATGGCCAAAGCCGGATTTGGCGGGGGGCTGACCTTGACCCTTCTTCATTCCGGCGGAGAAAGAGAGCGAATTGCCTTAAGCCTGGCTGATAACTGGAAACAGATCGGAGTAATTTGCCATTTGCAGGGCACTGATGCACAGGGGCTGTATAGTTTCATTGAAATGGGTGATTTTGATCTTGCCATGGCC
>JALSYJ010000182.1 GCA_027071965.1 Robiginitomaculum sp.
CCTTAGGCACTCCGCGCCGCGCCGTAGTTGGGTGGGACAGCGGAAGACTGGCGATGGTAATGGCTGTTTTAGAAGCCAGATGCGGAATTTCTTTCGCCGGAAAGGATGTATACCTAAATGTGGCCGGGGGATTAAAAATCAGTGAACCGGCAGCAGATCTGGCCGTGGCCGCGGCTCTGGTTTCTTCGGCTTTTGATCAGCCATTACCACCGAAAACCGTTGTTTTTGGGGAAATAGCGCTCTCTGGAGCCATTCGGCAGGTGCATAGAACCGGCGCCAGATTAAAAGAAGCAAGCAAGCTGGGCTTTACCAATGCCATGACTCACACCCAAGACGGACAACGCGAATTAGACACGCATTTGGAATGTACCATTGCGAACATTGCAAAATTAAGCAATCTTGTGGCTGGATTCGAGATATCTGAATCTGTGTCTTGAGGGGGGCCATTATGGAAGCAAATTCCGCTACAGCATTAGATGCAATTGCATTAGGGGTATTATTATTATCAAGCCTGTTGGCTCTTACGCGCGGCTTTGTTCGCGAATCATTGTCAATTGCCTCTTTTGTTATTGCCGCTCTGGCCACCATTTTTACCTATAGTATTTTTCGCGATGTAGCGATGAACTGGATCGAAAGCGAGCTGGTTGCCACCGTATTAACGGCGTTTGTGATCTTCATTGGTGTCTATGTTATTATGGCATTCATCACCCGCAAGCTGGGTGATATTGTGCGAAAGAACTCCCACATAAGCATACTTGATCGAACTGCCGGCTTTGCATTTGGCCTGGTTCGAGGCATGATATTGCTGGCTCTGGTAATGCTCGGTTGGAACTTTTTGACCCGACCTGATCAGACACCGACATGGGTGTCAGAAGCAAAACTGTACCCGGCAGTTCATGCCACGGCAGATGCTTTGAAAATGCTGGTTCCCAATTCCAGAATTTCGGCCATCGAGGTTCCGGACATTGAAGACAGCCCGGCCTCAGAACAGCCAAATACAGCAGAGCCAGTAGTCAAAGAGGACGAACAGGGTTATGGACAAGAGGATAGAAATATCCTTGATCAGGTTGTTACCACAAAACTTGCAGAAGAAACCGATGATCAACCACCTGCCGACACAGAGCCGCAAAAGGATCCGGAATGAATGAAACACCGCATGGGGGCTGGTCGGAACTTATGATCGACCCCTTTGAGGACAAACCCCGTGAAGAATGTGGCGTTTTTGGTGTAACAAACGCTGAAGACGCTTCCTCACTGGCTGTTCTTGGACTGCATGGCCTGCAACACCGGGGGCAGGAAGCCTGTGGCATTGCTGCTTTTGATGGCAAGAGATTCGCCTCAGAACGGCATTTGGGACTGGTATCTGAAAACTTTTCAGGCGACCAGATCAACCTGCGCCTGCCGGGAAATGCCGCTATTGGGCATGTGAGATATTCAACACAAGGCGAAACTGCTTTGCGCAATGTGCAGCCGCTTTATGCTGACCTGAAATCAGGGGGCTTTGCAGTTGCCCACAATGGAAACTTCACCAATGCACGCAAACTGCGACAGCAATTGGTCAATGAAGGTTCCATATTTCAATCAACCTCAGACACCGAAGTTGTCTTGCAACTGGTTGCCCGTTCCCGACGCACCAAACTGATTGATCAATTTGTTGATGCCTTGCGGCAAATTGAGGGCGCATATGCTCTTATTGCCCTGACCAATAAAAAACTCATCGGCGCCAGAGACCCTTATGGAATCAGGCCATTGGTATTGGGGGACTTAAATGGCAGTCCGATTTTGGTTTCTGAAACTTGCGCTTTGGATATGATCGGCGCCCGGTTTGTGCGAAATATTGAACCGGGCGAGGTGATCATAATCAATCATGCCGGAGAAATTCACTCGGTTTGTCCGTTCCCGAAGGTTCAGGCCCGTCCCTGTATATTTGAATTTGTGTATTTTTCCCGGCCTGACAGCTATGTTGATGGACGCAATGTTTATGATGTGCGCAAAGAAATGGGTCGCAATCTGGCATTAGAATCCCCTGCTGATGTAGATGTAATTGTTCCGGTTCCCGACTCAGGTGTTCCTGCTGCTTTGGGATATTCGCAAGAAACAGGTATCCCATTTGAGCTTGGCATTATTCGTAATCATTATGTGGGCCGGACATTCATACAACCCACCCAAAAAGTACGCGATTTGGGCGTGCGCATGAAACATGCTGCCAATCGTTCGGTTCTAAAAGGAAAGCGGGTTTTGCTGGTTGATGACAGTATTGTCCGGGGCACCACTTCAAAAAAAATTGTCCGCATGGTTCGTGATGCCGGAGCAGCAGAAGTACATTTTCGCTCTGCCAGTCCAAAGATTTGCTATCCTGACTTTTACGGCATAAATTTATCAAATAGAAAAAAACTGATTGCTGCCACCCATTCGCTTGCAGATATGGAAAAAGAACTGGGTGTCAAAAGTTTGGGTTTTCTGTCCGTTGACGGGCTTTACCGGGCGATGGGAGAGCCGGGCAGAAACCCTGACAATCCGAAGTTTGCAGATCATTATTTTACTGGCGATTATCCCACACGGCTGTATGATTACGACCACGCAAAAGCTGACAAGGACTTGCAGCTTTCCCTATTATCCGAAGTGGCATAGAATTAACTGATGACAAATTCAAAACTCGGCCCGCTTGATGGCCGTATCGCACTTGTAACTGGCGCCTCCAGAGGTCTGGGCCGCGCCGCCTCAATAGAATTGGCAAAATCCGGAGCGCATATTATTGCCATGGCTCGCACGCAAGGGGCGCTGGAAGAGCTGGACGATGAAATATCTGCTTTGGGCGGAAGCTGTTCACTGGTCACAGCCGATCTTGATGATCTGGACGGCATTGATCGCCTTGGCGGCATCGTTGCCGAGCGCTGGGGCAAATTGGACATACTTGTTGGTAATGCCGCCATGCTTGGCTCCATATCCCCGGCACCACACATTGACCCGGCTTTGTTCGAGCAGACCATGAAGATCAATGTAACTGCCAATTGGCGGTTATTGCGATCCTTCGATCCCTTGTTGCGCGCATCAGATGCCGGCCGGGTGATTTTTGTAACATCCGGTGCCGCAACAGCCAGA
>JALSYJ010000183.1 GCA_027071965.1 Robiginitomaculum sp.
GACTTTGGCGTATTCCTCGTGCAACATGCCAGAAAATGCCTTTTCACCGGGGCCGCCACCAAACATGCCGCCACCGCCTTCTATGCCTGAAAACATCGAAGACACCATTTGCGACAGCAGAAAACTTTCAAACTCCTGAGCAACACGTTCTGCTTCGGCTTCAGTGCGTACACCGGAAATGCGAGGCGTAGCCTTGTCCGAAGATAATTGTTGCGCAAAACTTGCACTAAAAAGCATTGGATCAGTCATTACATAACCTCGATTTCTGCTTGCAAGGCCCCGGCAGCCTTTATGGACTGCAGGATTGAAATCATATCACGAGGCGTAACGCCAAGTGCATTTAGCCCAGATACCAGATCACGCAGGGCAACGCCCTGCCTCACCATTACCAGCCCGGTACCCTTTTCTTCCGAAACTGCCACATTGGTTCGCGGAACCACCACGGTTTCCCCACCTTCAGAAAATGCGCCGGGCTGCGAAACCTGTGGGGTTTCCTCAACTGTAATGGTCAGATTTCCCTGGGCAATGGCAACAGTGGACACCCGTACATTCTCTCCCATGACAATAATGCCGGTTACTTCATCAATGACCACTTTCGCCGGTATATCTGGTGAAACCCGCAATTGCTCGATCTCGCTTAACAGGCTGACCATATCGCCGCGCCAATTAGGAGGACGGGTTAATTGCACCGAAGTCGGGTTTATTGCATGAGCTACCGGCAAGCCTAAAAAGGTGTTTATAGCCCCTGCCATTCTCGTGGCAGTGGTGAAATCCGGGTTGCGCAGTGCCAAACGCAACGAGCTTTGATTATTAAGTGCAAACTTGATTTCGCGCTCGACAATTCCACCAGAAGAAATGCGTCCGACCGTTGGCACCCCCTGACTTACTGATGCTGCATCACCTCCAGCAGAAAATCCGCCCACAGCCAGCGGACCCTGAGCCACTGCATAAACCTCACCATTAGCCCCCATCAAGGAAGTTACCAGCAATTGACCGCCGAGCAGACTCTTGGCGTCTCCCATTGCGGAAACGGTTACATCCAGCCTTGTTCCTTGCACTGCAAACGCCGGTAAATTTGCAGTTACAATCACCGCAGCTACATTCTTGGTTCGCAAATTTGCTCCGCGCGTATTTATCCCCAAACGCTCCAGCATGCTTTCAAGACTTTGCTTGGTATTGGCAATGTTGCGCAAGGTATCTCCGGTACCGTTCAGACCAACCACCAGGCCATAACCGATCAGGGCATTTTCGCGAACCCCTTCAATGTCCACAATATCCTTTATCCGCGAAGTGCTGCTCGCAGAGGGTACAAAAACCAGCATTGCAAAAAAACTAAGCAGACAAATTCGAAACATCATAGACCGGCACTCCTGTAAATCCGGTGAACCCTTGCCAGTATTGTGCCAAAAATATAGGCATAAGAATGGTTTTTACTTGTTTTTTTTCTGCTACTTAGCTTTTGCATACCCTTGAGGTGCCAGCACTCGGTAAAGACAACCCGGCAGATTTTACCAGTTTATGAACTGGTTAATCCGGTGTTAATCCAAACAATAGCTAATAGAGCATAATTTCTGTTTGATGGTGAAAGGCTGCTATGAAGGTCAACCCAACAAATCCCGGTGTAAGTGCGCGCAAGCCCAGGGCTAAAACCAATGCCGCATCAACCAGCTTCTCTGCGCTTACGCCAAATTCAGAACAGGCGGTTACCAAGGTAATGACTTCGTCACCAATTGCCTCCGTAGACGCCCTGATTGCCCTGCAGGCAGAAGAAGTGGAAACCGCAAGCCAGCAGGCAACCAAACGAGCCGGTTCATTGTTGAATGTTTTGGATACTATTAAATTGGGCTTGCTGGAAGGCGGCATTGAAAAACAAACTCTAAAACGACTGCTGCGAGCCTTGGGCGAACAGCGTCAGGATACCGGGGATCCAGCGCTGGAAGCTATTCTGCAGCAGGTCGAGATAAGAGCCCATGTGGAACTTGCAAAAATGCAGGTAATGGAGAAATAATCATAAATCATTGTTTTATTGTGATTTTTTTAGCAGAATAGTGAATTGACCTGATCTATTGCAACGCTATACTCCGCCCGAAACCTAAGGACGCAATTTCACTTAAGTCGGGAATCATTCCATGCCTTCTGTAAAACCTTCCGCCACCAAATTGCCAGAAGGGTACAAACCTTCAGAATCCGAGGAATTCATGTGCGAGCGGCAAAAGCTGTATTTTGCCCAATTGTTACAGGCCTGGAAGGATGAATTGCTAAATGAATCCAGGCAAACCATCACTAATATGCAAACCGATAGCCTTGCCCATGCTGATGTGGCTGATCGTGCCAGTTCAGAAACTGATCGCTCACTGGAGTTGCGCGCAAGTGACCGCCAGCGGAAACTGGTGGCTAAAATTGATAGCGCCCTGCGCCGCATTGAAGACGATACTTTTGGATATTGCGAGGAAACTGGCGAGCCAATTTCTCTGGCCCGACTTGAAGCCCGCCCGATTGCCACCCTGTCACTGGATGCGCAGGAACGCCACGAACGAGAAGAACGAATTCGTCGCTAAAGCATTTTTAGCAAAAGTGGGAAGCTCTCTTGTGTCCTACCGCTTCACTACTTGAGGACGGGTTTGCGGCCAAAAATGCGACAGATAAAAGATTTGCATTTTTAGCAAAAGTGGGAAGCTCTCTTGTGTCCTACCGCTTCGCTGCTTGAGGACGGGTATATGTCCTACCGCTTCGCTACTTGAGGACGGGTAAATGTCCTACCGCTTCGCTACTTGAGGAGTCTTTTAATGTCCTATCGCCTAGCGGCTACTTGAGGACTCTATGTTTGTCCTACCGCTTCGCTACTTGAGGACTCTTTATTTGCGCTATCGCTTCGCTACTTGAGGACGGGTATATGTCCTATCGCCTAGCGGCTGCTTGAGGACTCTTGTTTTTTCGCCAGCAATGCTACTTGCAATTCAAGGCGTTTAATCTCACGCAGGATTTCCATCTTGTCCATTTGCACTAAGAACCAGAATTTTAAGAAGGTTTGCAAAAATATCATCAAGCCGCTCAAAGCCCCCCAAAGCGCCATGGTTCGGCCAGTTTCGGCAAAATAGAAAT
>JALSYJ010000184.1 GCA_027071965.1 Robiginitomaculum sp.
GGATCTATGTGTCCGCCCTCGCCCCGGCGGGCACGGACGTGCCGGTGGCATTTGGACATTGTCCCTGTACGGGCGACCGCCGATGAGCACAACCTGTTCTCCCGCGTGCGCAGACTGGCCACAAAGGGCGAACACGCAGGTTCGCCCCTACAGGGCCGTGCACTCCGCGGTTTCAGGAAACCACTTACAAGAAAAGACGACCGGAGTGAAGGTTGTGACGGTGCAAAAATGATGGACTCGTAATAGGGCGCAATTCATTATTTTCGTCATTCCGGGCTTGACCCGGAATCCAGTAATTTCAATACATTCTGGATTCCGGTTTTCGCCTGAATGACGGGAACAAAGGATCTTTTACGAGTCCATCAAAAATAAAAATCTCAACTTTCTTTGCTGATCTAATTGGGTGATATTCCGACAATAAATCAAATGATAGCAGAACTTGTTCAATACCGTCACCCTGACATGTCGTTAGCCGGGGGCTACAATTCTTGACAGCACAAGGTAACAGGAGGACATGTGAATAAAGAGACATTCATTCACCCTTCAGCCGAAATTTCTCCAATGGCGGAAATCGGCGGGGGAACGAAGATATGGCATAACGTTCAAGTGCGCGAACACGCGGTCATCGGTCATGAATGCGTTATCGGCAAGGATGTTTACATTGATACCGGCGTCAAGATCGGTAACGGAGTCAAAATCCAAAATGGAATTTCCATCTACAAAGGGACCCTTATCGAGGATCTGGTGATCCTCGGCCCCAACTGCGTTTTCACCAACGACCCATACCCCCGCGCATTTCCTGCCGGTTGGGAGCCCGTACCGACAATCTTGAAAAAAGGATGCTCGGTTGGAGCCAACGCCACCATCGTTTGCGGTGTTACAATTGCTGAATACACTTTGATTGGCGCAGGCGCGGTTGTAACAAGAAACACCCTTCCCTTTTCAATGATGGCGGGGAACCCGGCCCGCCTGCGGGCCTTTGTCTGTGTCTGCGGCCGGGAGTTACGGGTGGCTGACAACAAAGACCTCCATGTCGGCTTTGAGTGTGACCGTTGCGGCCGCTCCGTCTCTCTCATTTTTGATATTCGCTCACCACTTCCTGCCCCGCCGGGCGGAAAACACGTTGATGCGCCTCAAACCGATTCCGAGTAATCTCCATGACGCCAACGACACCTCCCCACCATCCGCCGGCCATTCATGCCATCATCGGCACCAAGGCTCAATTGATCAAAATGTTCCCGCTGCTCCTGGAATTCGACAAACGAAATATTCCATACAACTATATAGATGTCTGCCAGCACCCACAAATCACTAAGGAATTACGACAATCCTTCGCGCTCAAGGAGCCCGATTTCATCATTGGCGGCGAGAGCAATATCACCGGCGTCATTCAGGCCGGACTTTGGAGTGCCAAGGTGATCGCCCATTTCCTGCGTCACAGGAAGAAAATCTTTCCCCAGGCTAACGGAATTTGTCTTGTCCATGGGGATACCATGTCAACTCTCATCGGCATGATCGCCGCCAAGATCGGGAGACAACGGCTCGCTCATATCGAGGCAGGAGAACGGACCCACAAACTCCTTCGCCCCTTTCCGGAAGAAATGATTCGCAGAATCGTCGATGCATTTTCAAATGTCATGTTTGCCTCTTCCGAGGAATCGCATCAAAATCTCCTCAGTGAGAAGGTACGCGGTGAAGTCGTTAATGTTGGTCAAAATACCATTGTTGACGCGGTCAAAATGGCTTCCGAGCAGCAAAAAAAAGGTATTGACCTCCCACAGAAATACGCCCTTTTTTCCATCCATCGTTTCGAAACGATCCGTTCGGAAAATCGTATGAGAATCATCGTGGAGACCGCCCATTCCGTCAGCCGGAAAATGCCGGTTATATGGGGACTCCACGAGCCAACACGCAAGTCCATTATCCGTTACGGGCTCTTGGAGTCACTTGAAGAAAATGAAAACATCAAACTTCGAGGTCTATGGGAATATACCAGTTTTATCGCCGTAATGGGGGGCGCCGAATTCCTGGTGACCGACGGCGGGGGGCCCCAGGAAGAAAGCTGGCTCCTTAATATCCCTTGTATGCTCATGCGGGCGGAGACAGAACGAGAAGCCCACCCCAATGTCTGCAAAACAAATTTCGACCGTCACATCATTTCCAATTTCATTAACCATTACAATACGTTTCGATCCACCATCAACCACGACCACCCAAGCCCTTCCGCTCTCATCGCTGACAACTTACAGACATTGATCCTATGTTCGCGTTAAGGATAGATATTGATACAATTCGCGGCTTACGCCAGGGGGTCCCCAATCTCCTGGGGGTCCTGAAACGTTATGGGATCAAGGGGAGTTTTTTTTGCCCCATGGGCTGGGAGGGAGATTTTTTCTCTGTATTCAGACACCGGTTCCTGCGCAGTAACCGCGGCTTTCAACGAAACGCCCGCATCGCGGAGGAGATCGAACGCCCGGCAACCGGCCTGGGTGATTGGGCGCAACTGCTGCTGGCTCTGTTCTTCCCGCGTCGTTTTGTCCGCCACAAGGACATTCTACACGCCATCCTTGATCAAGGGCATGAACTGGGCGTTCACGGATATGTTCATGCCCGCTGGCGGGTTCCGACAGAAATGGAACTGCGACAGGAATTTCTCAAGATGACACAGACATACACCAAACATTTTTCCATCCCTCCGGCAGGTCTGGCAGCTCCTCTTTTTCAGCAAAGCAACCTCTTACTTTCCCTTTGCGACGAACATGACTTCAAATACGCCTCCTGTCTGCCCGGTGATACCCCGTTTCGCCCAAAGATCAATGGAAAAAGCTGCAAGCATCTTCAAATCCCGGTGACCATTGACATTGACGACCACCAGGAATTACTTCCATTTTTTTATTACCATGCCATGAAAGGGACTCCGGCAAACGTAAGCCTTGATCAATTCAAACAACGCTGTGAGGCGATCCGGCAATCAGGCCATCCAGTCATCATGCATATTCACCCCAAGGATGAAGGAATCGCCCTTCTGGAAATCTTTTCCCAGGCCATGAAAATCATCCATGAGCTGAACATACCATCCATGACCTTTTCTCAAATTTCACAAACATATAGGCCGTAGAGCATGGGGTATCTCCAGGATCATCAACATCTCGTTGAACAGGAGACCGAAGCGCGAAAAGCACAACAGATCCATGCCGTTCTTCGACACTTCCTGCGCATAGACGACATGTCCGACCTGACATGCCTGCACCTGGGCTGTACCGGTGGCGAGATCACCAAAGAAATCTCCTCATCATTCAAGCACACGACAGGACTTGATATCGACCTGGAATCCATCCAATTCGCCCACTCGAATTATGGAACACCGGACAAGACTTTCCTCCTCGGTGACGCCGCTGCCCTCCCTTTCGCGGCACAGACATTTGATGTCGTCATCTGCAACCATATCTACAACTACGTCCACTTCCCCGAACATATGATGGCCGAAATCGAAAGAGTCATGACATGTAATGGTTGCTGCTATTTTGCGGCTACCCAATTTGCCCATGATGCCGCAGGATACCCAACCAGGAATCTCGATTATTTCAGATTACGAAAACTTCTCCGCAACTTCGATATCAAGGATTACACCATCAACGTCCTCACCGCCCCGCAAACATTTCAGATGCGCATGGGAGGGCTACTCCCCAATATCGCCCGACGCCTCCCACGTGCGATACTTTCTTTACTTCTCCCTATTTTTCCAAGTTTCATCTTTGTTCTCAAACGGAAAAATCAATGATCGTCCATATGAAGGCTCTGCACTTTTTATTCAAATTCAGACGAATCCAATAAGTCTGAAGTCTCACGATAGATAAACTGATAAAATGACTGAAGCCCCAGCCCCCATTCTAAACTCGAAGAAAAAGAGATCCTGGGAGAGAATCAAGATCACCATTTACGTAGCCACGGTGGTGACCCTTGTTATCTTCCTTATCAAGCATCGAGATCAATTCCAAATTCTCTTTAACCTGCCCAAAACGAAAATCGCAAGCGCCTTATTGCTCTCAACCCTTCCTCCTTTTGTAAATTCTCTCCGTTTCCGGGAAATGGTGACGATTTTCGGTGAGCGACTTGTTTTTAAGGAGTGGTTCGGCCTCACTATCTGCAACACATTTTACAATTTTATTTTTCCTGCCCAAGCTGGCTTAATGATGCGGGCACTATATATGAAAAGATTCCTCCACTTTCCTTATAAAAACTATCTTTTGATGCAAGGAGTCAATGTTTGTGTCAATACATTTGTCGCTGCAGCATTGACCATTCCCTTGTCATGCTACGTCACCATGGCGCAACAAAATCCCCCCGATTTTATCGTCAACATTCTTCTTGTTTCTTGCATGTATATTATTATTCTTTATGTCATCTATATGGCGAGTAAAAAAAACATGCTGTCTTCACATCGTTTTGATTATATATGTATTCGCTTTAGCGGACTCAGCAACCTCCTCACCACTGCACGTCGGCAGCTTATACACGTCGCTCTCCTTCAGGCCCTTTTGCTTTTTTTGGCTAGTTACCGTATTTTTTATATGTTTAGCCTCTTTGATATACATCCTTCATTTTTGCATGTTTTGTTTATCCAAATCTTGATAAATATTACTCTATTAATTTCCATTACACCTGGGAATATTGGAATTTCAGAAGGAATCATGTCCTATTTTCTATCTATGTCTGGACATGATATGAAACTTGTATTTGTGGCAATGTTAGCGGATCGGACGGCCGTCTTGGTTGTCTTTTTCATTTTAGGGACAATCTTTTCAAAAATTCTGCTCAACCGTAAATTGTCGGAAGAATCCTGATAATCCATAAGAATTCATACAATAACGAACTTATTATGATACAAAAAAAACATATTATATTATTTGTTTCAGCGGGCCGAACAGGAACAAAATTTTTTTCTAAAGTTTTAAGGAATATGATCCATAATTGTTACACGGTCCATGAACCCGATGTTATCGCTCAAAAAAATTATTCAAGATTAATCTGGCAAATCCATACATTCGGTTTATACCAAGTGGTTATTGGCAAAATAATGAATAGCACTGGTATGCGAAACATTTCCCGAAACTATATCAAAAAAAAATTATCAAAAGAGAAAGCCATCACCTTGATACTTCAGCATCGGCAATCTTTTTACAATGGAATTTACAACGACCCTATCATCGAAACTAACTTAGGTTGGTATGGATTATTGCCCTTATTGCCTGACGTTTTTAACTTCTACAAGACTGTGGTAATTATCAGAGATCCAAGGACTTGGGTTACCTCAATTGAAAACTGGGGAACCATCTATGGGGCAAGGGATTGGAAATTGGGAAGAGATAGAACAGGTCTGTCTCCCTATACAATCAAAGACAAAGAGTATCTTAAAAAATGGGATACCATGTCGGTATTTGAAAAACTATGCTGGCGATGGAAAACCATGTATGAGCACATGTTAAACGCCGCCAACAAAGATAAAAACATACTCGTTATCAGGTTTGAAGACCTGTTTACCAACAAGGGCGATAACAAACATTTTAAAAAAATATTAAAATTTGTGACACATTTTGAAGACAAGAATTTCCATTATAGGTTCTCGCTAGACCTTGTAAAAAATAAAATTAATGCCTCAAAATACACCAAAGATTCACATTGGTCCAATTGGCCGTCCCCAAAATGTCAAGCGCTCACCGCTATTTGCGGTGAAATCATGAAGGAATATGACTACGGAACTGAGGAAAGATGGATAGCAAAAATAAAATCTTAGACTCCTCGATCTTGCATCTTGCATAAAAATTCTTGTTGACAATCAGCTGTCCACACGGGACGGAACATATCCCATCCGTGCCATGACTGGTCCGCATATTTCTTCTATACGGGCAAGGTGTTCCACACCGAAAAAATCCTCCCAGGAGACAGAGTGATCACCTTTTGGTTGATATTGTATATCAACCAATTCGGAGATATCGTTAATCACCGGAAGCTCCATGCGTGTCGCCAACGCCGTAATGGTACTAACCTTGTCTTGGAGAAAATCTTCATACCTAACAAAATTCATCTCGTTGGGGGACTTCAAATAAATATCAGCCGCTTTTACCCAGCGCCGCGCTAAGGAATCGATATAATTCTGATCCGTTATCCCCAGCCAGGAATTATCTAAGACCAAACGTTGGGTCGGAGATAACTTTGCCGACAAAACATCAAAATTTTCAAGATTACCAGGGATCTGAACCCTATTTAATATACTGCGAATATTATCCCTTGGATCTCGAACGATATAAAGGAAACGGACATCCGGAATCGTCCGCCTGATATTATCGACAAAAAACGTTAACAAATTTTCTTTAATGATCGCCTGACTAAAATCAGTTTTGTTGGCCTGCATAAAATCAGGAAAAGACATTTTACCAGATAATACGGATGGATAGGCCGGAGAAATCATTTGGTTTACCAGGCCGTTGGCAAGTGTACTTCCGGAAATTTTTGCCAGTAACATGGCAATGGCAGTGGAACCTGTCTTGTGGTTACCGATGATAAACAATGGCCGCTTCACGACCGACAGGACACTCTTTCTTTCTCGTTGATATATCCATAATGAATACATCATTTTTTTAATAAAAAAGGGTACATACGGTGCCATTAGGCTAGTAACATCCCGGCATCTCACGCCATTTCCCCTGTCGTCAAAGATGAAGAATCTTCTTGGCGAACGATTCCATTATACAGTTCCTCGAAGGTCCTTACTTTATAGCCACGTTCACGGATGGAGCCAAGAACTTGCTTGAGGCTCGACAAATAGGTAATTCCCTCGTTACGTGCATGCATAAAAGTACTTGCCCAACCGAATTTATCAATGGCGTCATCTATCAACTTCGCTGTTTCCCCAGCAGGGTCTTCCACAGGGTGAAACCTCGAAAAATACTCTATAGGCGGGATATAGTGTTCCGCACACCTGACGAAAACAGGAAAATACAACATGCCTCCGCTCCTCGTCGCCCCGCGGTAAGGATAGACTGATTCTGTTGCCAGTACGGACGTATATCGAATGCCACGGCTCGCAAGAATCTGATGGGTTATATCATTTTCCAGTGCTAATGGTGCCGCGAAGCCAAGTGGAATTTTCCCAAACAAATGCCGATATGCCTGTAACATGGCATCGACTTCTCTCTCCAACTCTTGTTGAGTCATGCAATTCCACTTGACATGGATGTATCCATGGACACTGAGTTCATGCCCGCGCTCAATAATATCTTTCAAGATATTCACATCCCGCGAAAATTTACGAGGAAAGAAAAGCATTCTCAATATTTCGCCCCAGCCATAACTACGGGTAATGGACCTGGCGTTTTGCGTACTTTCTCCATCCCGTGCATACAGGTAATGCGGCGAGCGAAAGATCCGGCGCCATATCCGATGACGCAACACCGAAAAAATATCCCCTTCCCACCCCATCACCGAATAGAAACATGCTTTACAACCATAATGCTCGAAAAGGTCGAGTAAGTGAGGGACCCCAAAACGTAACCCGACAAGGGAATCAATATCGACCCGTAAAACAACCGTCCCCTCCTCAATTGAGGGTACAACGGCCACATTATTTCCGGCCGATGTCTGAAGTCGCTCCGCTGTCATTCCGACCAGACTCCGACTATTCCGTATGCTCAAAACGCATTTGCGAAATCTGCTCGGAGACCAGGCCGATCATAAAGACAATAATACCACTCGAAAGAAGCAATGCGGACATATTGGTAAAACGATGACTGGTCATAAAGGTATACAGATAATAAAGCGCTCCGGTGATGAAGAAGAAAAAGCTCAAGGGCAAAAAAACCCTGAATGGCGAAAAAAGTGTCGCCACCTTGGTGATGATCAGCAGGAATCGGCCGCCATCACGCAAAATTTTGATCTTACTCTTACCTTTTCTCTTCCCTGGCGTGATGGAGACATAACGCAGGGTGCGTCCACTCCGGAGAAAGGCCATGGTGAGGGTGGTCGGGTACGAAAAGGTATTGGGGAGAAGATAGATGAATTTTCGCGCCACATCCGCCCGGACAAGCCGAAAACCGGAAGTAAGATCCTTGATGGGAAAACTGGTGACATACGAGGCCAGCCAGTTATAGATGCGATTGGCGATCGTCCGGTGCAACGCGCCGGTCAGCAATCCCTTCCGGGCGCCAATGACCATATCATACCTATCCTTATGTTCGAGAAGGCGGGCGACATCCGCCGGGTCATGCTGGCCGTCGGCGTCCATCAGAACGATCCAGTCCCCCTTGGCCAGCCGCAACCCGGTTTTCACCGCGGCACCATTGCCCATATTATATGGGTGCGGCCATACATTGGCGCCAGCATCCATGGCGACACGGACGGTATTGTCGGTGGAACAATCGTCAATGACAAGGATCTCGAAATCAGGATACAACGCGCGAAGACGCCGCACCGTTTCGCCGATGTTCATTTCCTCATTATAGGCAGGCAATACAATGGAAACCCGTTCCTGTGACACAATCTCACTCCTATCCTATCCAGCCTACATCATCAATCCGCCCTTAAATGCGGGGTGAGGATGGCGGTGCAGTCCTCATCAGGACAACAATCATTCAATTTATTGATTTCACTAAACTATTCTTACAGCCCCTCGTCAAGAAGAAAAAATGGACAATTTTTGTCACTTGACAAATATTGTCACTTTCTTAGTGACAGACATTGTCTCCCCATGGCTCAGAGACACATGAGTCATCCCTGAAAATAATAGGATAACAATTTGAAATAAAATAATTTTCCAGAAGCAGTCCCCATGATGGCACCCTTCCTGCTCTTAGAACGCAAACAAGGAAAACCGACGGGCCATCATAAGCCCTTCCGCCATTTTGGCACAAACCACCATAGAGAAGGAGGACAAGTCATGTTACGGAATGAAAAAGGCTTCACCTTGGTCGAGTTGATGATCGTCGTGGCGATCATCGGTATTCTGGCGGCAATCGCCATCCCGCAGTATCAAAATTATATCTCGCAGACCAAAAAAAACGCCTGCAAATCTAATTATGACGCAGCTCACATGTTCGTGAAGAGCGAGTTATCAAAACGAGCAGCCGGTGTCTCGTCATCTAGTGTGAGTGGCGATGTAGCCGGTGACCTCAACCAAGGGGGCAAGCTTGATCCATACAGCACGGCGGCAGCCTTTGCTGCAGGCACATCGACTCCGGCCGGCCCCGCAAACGGTGATTGCCAGATCCAGATCAGCCCCAACAACCTTCGCCCCTCAAGCGCCGCCGCCGGTTCAACTGTGGTCATTTATGGATGGGATATTTCCCAAGGAGCTGCAGACTCCATCCAGATTACGGTTGAATAACATGTATGACAAGGGGGCCACAGGCCAAAGAATTACTTCCACGCTTTGATCGATAGTATAGACAGACGATAACATTTTTTACAATTGGCCAATCAATCAAAACGGGTATGTTAGTGTAACTAACATACCCGTTTTGAAATTTGCCCCTACTGTTTTTTATTCATTTCTCTACATCACCTGAATCACCTGACAATGATATGAGATCGAAAGCGCCTCCCCCCCACTATAGCCAGATTACAGCCTTCCGTTGCCGCTCATTTCTTCTCCTCGCCGTCATCATTGCCATTGTCTATAGCAATTCTCTGCATAACGCATGGCATTTTGACGATTTCCATTCAATCGTCAATAATCCAAAACTCCACATCGAGACCCTCTCTCTTACCTCCTTACAACAGACCTTCACCGCTGCCACCGCCAATGGGTATTACAACAGCGATAAGATATACAGACCACTTGCCAATCTGACATTCGCCCTGAACTGGTTTTTCGGCAAAGGGGATGTCACCGGATTCCATCTTGTCAATATCACCATTCATTTCTTGGCCGCCTGTTTTCTTTTCGCCATCATCAACCTCCTCTACCAGACCCCGAACGGCAAAACCCACCAAAGCAAAGGAGAGACTTCCTTTGTTCCTCTCCTGGCAGCGGTGTTATGGGCGGTCCATCCCATCCACGTCTCGGCCGTTACCTATATTGTCCAACGCATGGCCGTGCTGTCGGCCTTTTTTTCCTTGGTCAGTATCTACGCGTATTTACAGGCTAGGATGCGGCCGGACAAAAAAGGACAAATAACATACGCATTGTTCGCCCTCACTTCTTTCCTGCTGGCCTTGGCCTCAAAGGAAAACGGCATCCTCGTGCCTGCCAATATTACCTTGATTGAATTTATTTTTTTTCAGAATTTAAAATCCAGAAAGATCAAACAACTTCTCTTCATAGGAGGTGGCAGCGCTGTTGTCAGCGTCATTCTCTTCTTTGCCATCTACCAGTCAATTGATATCAAATTCATCCACGATATCACGAACTACAGTCGGCGTCCATTCACCATGGGAGAGCGCCTCCTCACCGAGACGAGAATCATCGTCTTTTACCTGAGCCTCATTTTCTACCCCCTCTCCTCCCGTTTTGCCATCCAACACGATTTTCCCATCTCCACCACACTCCTCTCGCCACCCACGACAATTGCGGCCGTTATTCTGATTGCCGCCTTAATTGTGTTCGCCGCCCGGCAGAGTATCAGGCGGCCAATGATCGCCTTTGCGATTTTCTTTTTCTTCCTCAACCACGTGGTGGAATCGACATTCATCCCCCTGGAACTTGTTTTTCAGCATCGCAACTACCTACCAAGCAGTTTTCTCTTTGTCCCTGTCGCCCTGGGCCTGTTTCATCTCCTGACGTATTTACAGGGGGAACAACTACTCACTAGGGGAGTGGTTGTGGCGATGAGCAGCCTCCTCATTACATCAACCGCTCTCGGGACATACACCCGCAACAAAATCTGGCTGACAAGTGATACCTTATGGCATGACGTCCAGGAAAAATATCCAAATATACCGAGAACATACATAGGAATTGCAATTTCTATGGCAGATCGAGGCAATACTGACGAAGGGATACGAATACTTCAAAAAGGCCTCAAACTCGCCGGCAAGGCCCAAAACGTCTCCAGGTTTCTCGCAAAAGCGCAGACCCAGCTTGCGACATTCCATCTCGAAAAAGAGAAATATGACAGCACAATCAATCTATGTTTAAAAATTCTTGAGCAAAATCAAGGGTATGACATCGCTCGGCGCCCCTTGATCATCGCCTATACGGCCAAAGGTGAGTGGGAGAAGGCCCTGAAGGTCGTGGACACGGTTCTGAGCAGAAGAGCGGACGCCGGCTTCTATCTCAAAGCAAAAGGTTTTATCCTCCTAAAACAGAGTAACCCCCGGAAGGCTGTTCCCTACCTGGTACGGGCGTCAAACAAACGCAAAGGGGATTGGCAACCCCCATTCTATCTCGGCCGGGCTCTGGATCAGATCGGCCGCCACAGACTTGCGCGCTGGTGGCTCGAACAGGCTCAATCAATCGCACCCAATAATCAAATCCCCATCATGGGCCTTATCGAAAACGCGCTCGTGGCCGGAGACACGACAACAGCGCAAAAATATGTGACGCTCTTACTGGCCAAATTCGACACCCATAAAATCGACAACATGCTTGACCGCATCCCCCGTAAAGCACAAATGCCCCCTTTAGATACCTCCCTGCTACGCAACGCGATCAGAAAAGGGTTGCAACGCGAACTACAGACCTTTACCCAGGACGAATAGCCCCGGGGAACCATTATCCATCTCTCTCCAACTCCGCAAAATGCACCTTGTCCATCTTCAAGGTATGGCTTAAGAACCAGACATAGAGGAAGCTGAGCATGTCGGCGGCCACTCCGCGCTGACGATCGACCAGAATTTCCTGGGCGTACTCTATTGTCTTGTCGATAAATTTCCGGTGTTCGCGGCGGTGGTCGTCGATGCGGGGGT
>JALSYJ010000185.1 GCA_027071965.1 Robiginitomaculum sp.
CAACTAGAGTCCCCCTGGGGGTTGGTGTTTTTGCCTGACGGGGATGCACTTATTACTCAAAAAACCGGTGGTATTGTTAAGGTTTCCATGCAAAGCGGCACGATTAACCAGATAAGCGGCGGGCCACAGCCATTGGTTCTGGGGCAGGGCGGATTGCTGGATATTGCCTTATCGCCGGATTTTGCCACCGATCCATGGGTGTATATCAGCTATGCTGAGGGCACACGAAAACAAAACCACACCAGCATTGCCCGCGCCCGGTTACAAGAGGGCCGATTTAATGATCTGCAAATAATTTTTCAGGCCAAAACCGACGAAAAAAGCGGCGGTGCGCACTTTGGCTCCCGGCTGGTTTTTGATCGCGATGGTTATTTATATGCCTCAATCGGAGATGGGTTTAGCTGGAGCAAGCAGGCACAAAACCCGAAAAACCATTTTGGAGCCATTGTCCGACTGAACGCTGATGGCTCCATACCCGATGATAACCCTTTTGCTGATGGGGTGTCCGGTGCGGCTGAGGTCTGGAGCTTTGGTCATCGCAATCCGCAAGGACTGGCTCTGCACCCGAAAACTGGTGCTCTTTGGCAAAGTGAGCACGGGCCTAAGGGCGGAGATGAAATTAACATTATCAGCAAGGGCGGTAATTATGGTTGGCCCAAAGCCACTCATGGTCGGGGTTATTCAGGGAGGGTTATTTCTGAATTCTCTTCCCTACCCGGCATGATAGATCCGGTTTTACACTGGACACCATCCATCGCACCATCGGGGCTGACGTTTTACAGGGGGCAAAAATTTACCAATTGGCAGGGTGACTTATTTTCCGGAGCGCTGGCTGCAAAGCATCTTCGACGCGTAAAACTAAATGGTACAATAGTCACAGAACAAGAAGAATTATTACGCAAATTTGACCAGCGTATTCGCCATGTGGTGCTTGGCCCTGACCAGCTTTTGTATATCCTGACCGATAGCGGGCTATTATTGCGAATAGAGCCTGATGAGTGATTGGCGTGTACTCACTGGCAGGCTATGAAGCTCTGACTTTGGAATCTTTATAAACCCGGCAAAAATTATGAATGAGCTAAAAGAATATCAGTATTTTGCCACCCATCTGGCTGAGAAGGCCAGAGAGCCTGCCTTGCAATGGTTTCGCCATCATCCTGATATTGAAAACAAGCTGTCTGCCGGCGGATTTGATCCGGTGACACAGGCCGACAGGCAAGTTGAGAAAATCATACGGACGCAGATCGAAGAAACCTATCCTGATCACGGTATCCGCGGTGAAGAATTTGGTGAAAAACCGGCCCGTTCGCCATGGGTGTGGGTGATTGATCCGATTGACGGTACCCGGGCCTATATTTCCGGCTTGCCGGTCTGGGGAATACTGATAGCCTTATTATATGAAGGCGAGCCAGTTTTGGGCCTGATGGATCAGCCATTTACCAGGGAGCGGTTTATCGGTTATGCGGACAAGGCGGCTTTGCATCACGATAAAGAGCAAAAAATCATTAGAACCCGCCCGTGCGCTGAGCTTTCAAAAGCCACTATTGCCACTACTGATCCCTACCTGTTTTGTGAAAAAGAAACTGCCGGCTTTGAACAAATACGCACCGGCTCAAGACTGCAGCGTTATGGTCTTGATTGTTATGCCTATTGCGCTTTGGCTTTGGGCACAATTGATCTGGTAATTGAATCAGGTTTGCAAGAATATGATATTGCTGCCTTGATCCCGTTGATTGCAGCTTCCGGGGGACAGATCACCAATTGGCGCGGAGAAAGCGCTGCTAAAGGCGGACAGATTGTTGCCACCGGTGACAATCTTCTACATCAACAGGCATTAGCAATATTACGCCCATTTGCTGAAGTTTAATTTTGGAATCAAAAGACCCCCGCAACAAATTTGGTGCGAGGGCCTGTGTTGAGCTAAACCTAGCAATTGTATCTTTTAAGCTGTTTTACGGCTTTAGACGTTCCCATGTGGTTTTCAGGATCGCCGTAAGCGATGCTGCAGCCAATACCGAGCCATAGGCTGTGAATATGCCGTTAAAATATTCACCAAGCGTCGGAATAGACCCCCAGGCACTGGCGCCACCTGCAACCAATAAGAATATGGCGGCAATAATTAACCCGCGCCGATGATCCACATCAACGAACCAGCCCGAGACCAGCCCAAGCAAAGCCAAAATAAGCGCTGCATACTGAAAATCATTCATGAAAGAAAACAATATCGCTGCCAGAAAACTGACAATCCATAGAATTTTTGCGATAGACATAAGAGTACTCCCCTATTTGCGAATAAAAACGTGCATGTATTCCTCATGCTTGACCCCATAAGCCAAAGAAGGATTGAGCAAAAAGGCAAGAAAAAAATGAAATAGTTCGTGAGGTGTATATCTTGCTCCTCTAATATACTGTTCTGGCGCATTAGTATCTTGATAAAAAAATAAACCTAATACATTGAATTTACTGAAAAAAATTATAACGCGCAATCTGGGCATGGCGTAATTGCTGCAAATCCACCCCGTGCCGCAAATTCACCATCTAGCTGAAAAATACGCCAGTCAGCTTAAAATTGCCGATGTCCACAGAGGGATTCGGCGGCTGCACCATTGGTTTGTTGCCTTAAAACCAAAGACAACCGATTGGGCGTTTTCGGGTTCCGGCACTGAACTGTCAATTATGCTCTGCATTAAAAGCCGCAAGGTTTTAGCCTGCTCTTTAGTCGGAAAGGCAACAGCAAAACCGCCCTCCATACAGGCCTGAAACCTTGGTGGCAGTAACTTATCCAGACGTTGATATTGCTCCTCGCTTAAGGGTAGAGCTTTGCGGCGGGCGTGGCGGTTTTCTTCTGAAAAACTGATCGAGGTATAAATGGCAGCAGCTACAATCAAGTCCCGCTCACGCTCTCCCAAAGCACTGGCAATAGTCGGGCTGCCAATCCAAACAAGGAGCATGATCAAACCAAACCCAAATCCGATTGGCTTTGCCCATTTAAGCGAGCAAAATTGAGCCAAATTAGAAATACCAGACTTAAACATCTGTCAGGGT
>JALSYJ010000186.1 GCA_027071965.1 Robiginitomaculum sp.
GTAATGCAACCGCTTTGGTAACTATTGAGCGTGAAGGCATAATTGATAGCTTTGTCACCAATATCTCCGGCAAAAAACCTGTGATAAGGGTGCCAATAAAAGGACGCTATTCACCGAATGTTTATGTGTCAGTATTGGCAGTGCGAGGACGGGTCGGCGGCTTTCGCTCATGGCTGGCCGACAAGGCCCGCGAATATGATCTGCCATGGCTGTCACGCGATGGCGGGGCTCCTACCGGTTTGATTGATCTGTCCAAGCCGGCTTTTCGCCTTGGCATGACCAAAATCAATGTTGGTCAAAAAGCATTTCGCTTAAATGTCGAAGTATCCACTGATCAACAAACCTACGCCATCAGGGGCACAGCACGCGTCAAGGTCAGGGTTACCAGTGCTGATGGCAGTAAATTGCCCGAAAACAGCGAAATATCCTTAGCTGTGGTCGATGCCGGGTTATTACAATTATCCCCGAACAAAAGCTGGAATATTTTGTCTGCTTTCATGGAGCCAAGAGGCTTGCAGGTTTTTACCTCAACCGCGCAAATGCAGGTGGTCGGCAAGCGTCATTATGGCCGCAAAGCCGTTCATCCCGGTGGCGGTGGTGAGGATGAAGTTGCATCCTCAATGATGAGAATGAGTCCAAGCACATCTGCCAGCGCCAAACCCAGAGAGGCTTTTAATACGCTTTTACTGTGGCAGGGCTCGGTAGAGCTTGATCAAAATGGTGCAGCCTACATTGACGTCCCGATCAATGACTCGCTTACTGAATTTGTAATTGTAGCAATTGCCAATGGCGGTTCCGATAAATTTGGAACCGGCAAGAGCAAATTCGCCGTTACCCAGGATGTGCAATTGATCTCGGCCTTACCGCCGGTTGTCCGTGAGAACGACTTGTTCACAGCAGTTTTCACCTTGCGCAACACCACAGCACGCGAGCAAAGCTTGCGCGTTGAAGCTGTTAACTCCATTGGCCGCCCATTAAAGCCGCAAACCATAACTATTGGTGCTGCTGAAGCCCGTGAAGTAAAATGGGAAATTCTGGTTCCATTTGATCAAAAACAGATAAAATGGCAGATTCAGGCATTCCTTCCCGGGCGCGAAGATCCTGCCGACAATATGATAGTTTCCCAAAAAATTATCCCGGCAATACCGGTAACGGTAATGCAATCCACCGTTTCCTCGTTAAATTCGCCGCAATCATGGCCGGTTTCGCGTCCTCTTGATGCCATTCCCGGGCGCGGCGGGCTGCAAATAGCTTTGCGCAATAAACTTGGTGGAAAATTCAAGGGGGTTGAGAGCTATATGCGCAACTACCCTTACACATGTTATGAGCAGCGCACATCGGTGGCCATATCATTAAATGACAAGCAGTTATGGCAAGAGCTGATGGATGCAACACCGGCATTTCTTGATGATGACGGACTGCTTAAATTTTTTGTATCCGATAATTTGCGCGGCAGCGATGTCTTGACCTCCTATGTGTTGAAAATTGCCGATGAGGCCGGATGGAAGATTGATCCCATAAGCGCCAAGGCGATGCAAAACGGTCTGATGGCCTTTGTCGAAGGCAGGTTAAGCCGTTCAATGCCCATGGGTGACAATGAACTCATCTATCGTAAATTATCTGCTATTAACGCCCTTGGCAGATACGGTATGGCCGAGGCTGAAACCCTGACTTCGCTGGAATTCAGCGCGCAATTACTGCCAACTTCAGCCTTGCTTGACTGGATCGGCATCCTTGAACGAGTAGAGGATATTCCTAACCGCTCAAGCCAGTTGGAACAGGCACGCCAGCAACTTCGGGTTCGCCTTGATTTACATGGCACCAGACTGAATTTTTCCACCAACAATAATGATAGATTGTGGTGGTTGATGGAAACTGTCGATGCCAATGCCGCACGCACATTAATCGCAACCCAAACTCTTGAAAACTGGCAAGAAGATGCGCCCAGACTATCCCTTGGCCTTATGTCACGGCAGCAATATGGCCGCTGGGAAACCACTACGGCCAATGCCTGGGGCGTGGTCGCCATGCGCAAATTTTCCGAGCGTTTTGAAAAAACCCCGGTAACTGGCACAACCAAAATCACCTATGGCAAACAAAATAAAATCATAAACTGGAAGCCCTCGGAGGACAAAATCGCCGAACTGCCATGGGATCAGGACGCAAAAACCATGGAACTGGATCATGAAGGCCGCGGAGTGCCATGGGCATTTGTAACGACCAGTGCCGCCACACCACTTACAGAGCCTTTATTTGCTGGAATACAGATAAAACGCACTGTTGAGGCGGTGGAGCAAAAACAGGCTGGAAGCTGGCATGTGGGCGATGTGATGAAAATCCGGCTGGAAGTTAAAACCAATTCCGATATGAGCTGGGTTGTGGTTGATGATCCGGTGCCCTCAGGAGCAAGCATACTTGGCAAAGGCTTGCAGACCAGCTCTGCGCGCCTGTCACAAACACGAAACGAAGGTTCTGCCTGGCCGGTATTTACCGAGCGCAAATTTGACAGTTATCGCAGCTATTACCGCTTTGTCCCTGGCGGTACTTTTGCATTGGAATACACTGTGCGCCTAAATACTTCGGGTCGGTTCCAATTGCCACCATCACGGGTAGAAGCAATGTATGCACCGGAAATATTCGGAGCCCTGCCGATATCCGAATTGGTAATTGAGCCATGAAACGACTATCATCCTTGATTATTGCAAGCCTCCTGCTTGCTGTAATTTTTATTGTACATGTCTGGAGCAGGCCACCCCCTGTTCCAGACTACAATACCATAAAAGCACAATGGCAACCGTCCTACAGCGTATTACTTGATAGAAATGGTAAAGCCTTGGGCGAAATTCGTACTGATTTTTCAATACGGCGTATGCAATGGATCGATCTGGAGCAGATTTCACCGGCAGTTAAAAACATCTTTGTCCGTACCGAAGATAAAAGGTTCTGGCAGCATAAGGGGGTTGACTGGCTGGCATTGCTAAATGCCCTGCGCACGAATTCTTCTGCAAAACACAAGCGCGGCGGATCTACTATTTCCATGC
>JALSYJ010000187.1 GCA_027071965.1 Robiginitomaculum sp.
GGATAAAGGTCGATGGTGTGGTTGAAGGCACGGTGGAATTGATCAATTTTCGCTCAACCACCATTCGCAGGTTTGATAAAAGTCCGGTCTATGTTCCAAATGCCAATTTATCTGACAATGCCGTGACTAATTTTTCGCGGATGACGGCGCGCAGGATTTATTGGAAAATTGGTCTTGTTTATGATTCAAGCATTGAGCAATTGCGCGAAATTCGTCAAGGCATACATGATTACATCATGGACAGTGACGCTTTTCTGCACCCGCCTGAAGGCACATTGCTCATTCACATTGACAGCTTTAACGACAGCTCGATTGATCTGATGGTTTATTGTTTTACTAAAACTACCGATTGGGGTGAGTGGCTGCAGGTCAAGGAAGACTTTGCCTATGCCATTAAGGAAATTGTCGCCAATGCTGGTTCTGATTTTGCCTTTCCCACTCGCACCTTGCATGTTAAGGGGCCGGGCATTGGTGAGGTGGGAAGCCAAGTCAACGAAATACGATAAAACGTAAAAGGAAGTATGTAAGTACTGGAACCATTGCGGCAACGAGCGAGAGGCAAAGGGCCGGATTCCATCTTGTCACTTCTATTAGCATCCGCGTGCCTCCTGCATTGGCAAGCAACCCACCGACCGCAACAATAGCCGTACCAACAAAGGTACCGCCAACTGGCTTGCTTGAGCTGAATGTCCACCAGTGATGACCAATATAAGATACTAGAAAGCCAGCAAAAAAACCAATACCTGTTGCAATTTCCGGGTTGTTTATGAACCAGGCCAACAAACCGTTTGCAACGGAAATATGGCTTAGCCAGGCAGTTCCGCCAATGACTACATATCGGCCAATTTTCTGAAATTCCTTGCTCAGATCAGTCGTTGTCATTGTTGACGTCCTGATCGTGGAAGCCTCTGAATTGATCTACAAGATACAAGGGACGTTTTTTTGTTTCTTCAAATACCCTTGCCAGATATTCCCCAAGAACACCAAGGGATATGAGCTGCAGGCCGCCCAGAAACAAAACTGCTACCATAAGTGAGGCGTAACCGGGTGCATCACGACCATAGATCAAAGTTTGAATGACAATAAAGGAAGCATATATCAATGATATGAGGGCGATAATAGATCCCAGATAGCTCCATATCTTTAGCGGCAATGAAGAGATGGATGTTACGCCGGTCAAACCTAAGTGCCACAATGAACGAAGTGAGAATTTTGAAGCAATATTGACGGCCTCAGGCACCTCAAATTCGATGGCCTTTTGTTTATACCCTACCCATGCAAACAGACCTTTCATGAATCTTGATCTTTCGGGTAGCTCTCTTATGGCTTGAATGACTTTGGCGTCCAGCAAACGAAAATCCCCTGCATTGGCCGGAATATCAGGACCATCAGATATTTTTCCTACCAGTTTATAGAACAGGTAAGCAGATATTCTTCGCCAAGCGGGTTCGGTAAGTCGAGAACAACGAACGCCATAAACGACTTGCACGCCTTTTTGCCAATACTGAATCATTTCGGGAATTAGGCTTGCGGGATGTTGTAAATCGGCATCCATCAAGATCGCCGCATCTGTATTTACAAAATCCAGCCCGGCACTTATCGCCGCTTCTTTGCCAAAATTTCGAGAAAAGGATATGCTGCGAAGATTATTCATTTTCAGTTGCAACTGATCCAGGAGATTAGCAGTTTCATCTGTACTACCATCATCAATAATCAATACTTCCCAGGCAATCTTTAGTGGTTCAAGCTCTTCTTTGAGTTGCTCCAGCAGTGGTGTTAGATTCTCACACTCATTATAACAAGGCAATATGACCGTTATTCTGTACTTGGTTGTCATGTTTCGTATCCGATTAGCTTGATGCCCCTTAATTCCACATATCCGCCCACGAGCGATGGTGAAAAACGTATTTGCCGAACAAGATTACTGTCTTGCCATTTGGGATTGTCATGCAATGAAATGGTGTAGGATCGCCAACGACCATCAGGCGTTATGACAAGGGGCAACCAGTTCTTTTCAACAAATTCGGGTTCGTCAGAATCGCTCCATGCCATAATGGCAAAAGGGTTAGTGACCCCGATGGCGCGCATTTCAACAATGAAGTAATGCGCTGTCTGTGGTTGGATTTCGACTTTTGGAGACAGCAGAATAATCGGCGCATCTTTGCGGGAAAAGGCAATTTCATTTGCGTTGATTTGGACATGCCGCTGATCATCCGGTTGAATAAACCTTTGAAGAGAACCTGCATCTGCTTCATATATAACGGGCCAGTTTTGAACTTCAGAATAGGGGATAACACGATTATTCAAGTCATCCCAGAATAATCGGTGAGGTGGGTTCTCTGGTAAGAATTGCGGTGATTGTCCGGTATTTAGAGCAGGGGGCTCTATGCTTAATGGTCCAAAATTTACTTCCTTTGCCAAAGCAGGTGAATGCTGTGGAGCATTGCTGCAAACAGGGGCAAATTTATATACTTTTGGCTCTCTTTTATTCGGGTCATACACAACGGTTCCAAAAACAGCATTTGTTGAGATAGGCTCTAAAAAATCAGCAACAGGATTTAGTCTTCGAGCAGACACTGCGTTTATGGCCATTATTTTAGGAGCAAATACGGGCCATTCTTTTGCACCATTTTGTAGATCGATTGTTGCAATAAGAGCAGTGTTGTCACCATCCGCCAAATTAAATGGCCCGCTTTTTTCAGGGTCTTCAACCTGATTATAGCTCATATTCCATGGTGCATCTTTTGGCAGCGAAAGCGTGATACCAATAGCGTCAAGACCATCCACTGCATCAGAAACGGATATGGCAAAGGACTTTGGATATTGACCATCAATATTGTTTGGTGAAGGGGTGATAGATGCAGATATCCAGGTTTGAACGGGGGAGGTCGGCATTCCTGTGCCTGTGAAAGTTATGAGTGATGAACGCTGAGGCTCTTGATCGCAATTATAACGGGTTTGAAGAATTCCTGTTTGCAGCCCGGCTTTTTTTGGGTCAAATTTAATTGGAATTTGGCTTGTTTCTTCAGGTGCAATGATCCGGCTGTTTCCGCCGACCATGTAAAATGCCTCGTCTTGATTTTCCAGATACAAGGTAAAGGGTATCGAGCCAGTATTTTGTACATTAACAAGCCTTGTTCTTTGTGTTGTGGTTGTTCCGGCAACAAAAGGGGCAAAGCGGGCATATGCCCAGCCGCCACGGTCAAAAAGCACGCCATTGATCTTGTCAGGTATATTTACAACCTCCACCCTTGGGTCTTGGCCACTAGCTTCAAGTGTTTGATCGCGGAGTGTTTTCATCGCCAAGCCAGCCTCTTGCCAGGCGATATTGTTCATGTGTAACAACACAAGATTTGATCCAATAAGAACCACAATGCTGGCAAAAGCGAATTTGGGCCTGGAAGAATATCCACCAACAAGGATCACTGCTAGGAAACCACAAAACCCTGTAGCTGGTAGATACAAAAAGCGACTATTGGTCAATCCAGGATCAATACCGTTTGATAATATTACATACGTAGGTATGAGAAAACCCAAGCTTGCAATAAGCCATAATATTGCCAAACGCCATTTACGCCGACTAATGAAAGACCAATAAATCAGCAAAAATGTGAGGGATAACCCATAGGATATTTTTACCAGGGGATAGAGAAGCGCGAAACGTTCTGCATTTAGCGGTGCGGCAAAGGCTTCTAAAACATGCAAGGCAGCCGATACGACTTGTCCAAGGAGCTTGTCATGCTGAATCAGGATGTAATTTGGAACCATGTCGCCAAAAACATGAGAACGCCACCCAAAATAGATTGCGATCAGGATAAAATAAGGCAAAGCCAATATAGCTGTGCTTAGCAGACTGCGCGGATGAAATGGGTGATCTTTAAGGATAAAGGCCATCCAGCCAATGACGAAGGGCAAAGCCAAAGCTTCTTCCTTGGAGGCCATTGCGAATACCATGAGGCTCATCGACAATAGTAATTGAGACCAGCGACCCTCAATACGCCATTTCAAAAAAAACAAAATTGAAGCAAAACCAAAACCGGTACATAACAGAACCGGGCTTGCAGCTATCCAGGTGACAGCCTCGGAATGCAAGGGAAATGACAAAAACAACAGACCACCAACAAAGGAGAGAGCTGGGCTGCCCCCAAGTCGTTGAATAATCAATACAAGCAACCAAGTATTGATTAAATGAACCGACAAATTTGCCAGATGAAAACCAACTGGATTTGCACCAAATACCTGCAACAGGAATAGCTCATACAGGGTAACCATTGGTCGCCATGAAGAAAAATGTTGCCCTCCAAACCAATGCTGCCAGGCAAGTTCCCATCGCGGCTGCCCGTCAGAACCGGTTAGCGCAAACAAATGGGTGAAATCATCTGCCAGAAAATAGCTGCCTACAATATGGCCATAGCCGACCCATAGAATGAAGATTGATGCGACAAAAAATAATCCCGTGTGGGCGCGAGAAGAGCCCCCGGCAAAAGGATATGCCAGGGGCCAATGGTTTTTCAACTGATTGATCAAGTCGGAGATCAGGCAATGTCCATTACAATGGGTATGTCTCAATCAAGGTATTACGCATTATTGGTTCGTGCAAGTTTTCTAATTGCCAGCGCACCAATCATATCGCCAGATTTTGAAATCCATGGACGGGTGTGGTGCAGAAGTAGGGTTCTCTTTGAAATAGACCCAACAGTGCGTATCCGGGTGAGGGGCGGGTGCCCCAACTCTGATTTGACCTGTCACCGGTACGATGATTTTTTTATGACGCTCGACCCAGGTAAGCCCATTGGCGCTGTCATAATAGTCGATATATGACGGCTGGGCCGCCACGGCTTCGCTTGTCGTATCAAATCGTTCGATCAGAATTTGAAATAAGGAGATACTCGGACGGTACATCACATCAACGTTTGTTGTCAGCCCTACATTATTACCACCACCAGGCAGGTCACAAAAAATACCGAAATCGGCTGGGGTTTGAGTTCTTACACTGTCAACCGCAGTTGCAAAAGACCCAAACGGCCCCAGGCTCAGGCGTTTGATGCAGCCATCAATAACGCTATTTCCAAAGAAATATACGTTGCCATTCTGTACGGTTGCATCACCCCAATATGTATTTCGAAGTGTAGTTACATCCGTTGGCGAAAGGTTAAAGGATGGAAAGAGACGAAAGGGTTGCCCCCAGCTTGCGCCACCATCAATTGAAACAGAGACATACAATTCTCGTCGCCAAGTGCCGACCCCTCCCGTTCCAAGAACGACAGATTGGCAATTTTGCAATCCCGGATTCGAACAACCAACAAGGGTCATATACATGGCTTTATACGAGCCCCATGGATTGACGATATCAACAATGCTGGGGTCGTTTACCTGATAGATATAAAGTCCGTCGGTTGTCGTGGCATATTTTTGGTGACTTATCACGTCAACAACCGAGTTAGGATCACATGCACCAAAAGGGCCGGTACACTTTGCCCGGTAGATATGGTCAGCTCCAAATTCATTGGTAACTACCGATGAAGTATTCCAACCGCCAAAAAACATATACAAGTCATTAGTACCACCATTAATGCTCAATTTTTGCATTTCTGGTGAATATATATTGTACCCTGAAAGAGTTGAGAGGTGGGTTTGTTGCGCGTGCGCAGTGCCAAATGTTCCAAAAAAGCAAATGAAAAGTAGAACCAAGAAGGCATGTCGAATGGTCATTTCTATCCCCTAAAATAGGATTGGTGAAAGAATAAACACTCTAATTATATAAAGATTCTCCTAAAGAGGGAAGTTAATTTATTATGCGCGTTATGCGCGTTATGCGCAAGCCCGCTACCGCCCCAATTCGCGCATTGCTGCTTCGATTCCGTCCAGAGTTAGCGCGAACATGCGATGCTTGCCGATAATTTCGGCTATCATGTTTATGCTTGGGGTGTAATCCCAGTATTTTTCCGGGGTCGGGTTCAGCCAGATCACATCATCATAAATGTCGACTACGCGGCGCAACCACTCAGCCCCGGCCTCTTCGTTCCAGTGTTCTACTGACCCGCCGGGCATGGTTATTTCATAAGGGCTCATGGCAGCATCGCCGACAAAGATGATTTTGGTATCGCTTGGGTGTTTATGCAGCAGATCCCAGGTGGGTATGGTTTCAGAGCGTCGGCGCAGATTGTCTTTCCACACTGTTTCATAAAGGCAGTTGTGAAAATAAAAACTGTCCAGACGTTTGAACTCGGAGCGGGCTGCCGAGAATAATTCCTCGCAAGTTTCAATAAACGGATCCATTGAGCCGCCCACATCCAAAAACAAGGCAACCTTGATGGTGTTCCTGCGTTCCGGGCGCATTAAAATATCGAGCCAGCCCTGGCGGGCAGTGGCATTTATGGTTCCCGATAAATCCAGCTCATCCGGGTGACCATCGCGGGCCAGTTTTCGCAGGCGGCGCAGGGCCATTTTTATATTGCGGGTTCCCAATTCCTTATCGCCATCAAGGTTTTTGAACTCGCGCTTGTCCCATACCTTTACCGCCCGGCCATGGCGGCCCTGATTTTGTCCGATGCGCACTCCTTCAGGATTATATCCATATGCTCCAAATGGTGAGGTGCCGGCAGTGCCGATCATTTTATTGCCCCCCTGATGGCGCTTTTCCTGTTCTTTGAGGCGTTTTTGCAATGTTTCCATTAATTTGTCCCAGCCGCCCAATGCTTCTATTTCGGCTTTTTCTTCTTCGGACAGGTATTTTTCGGTTAGTTTCCGCAGCCAGTCTTCCGGGATTTGCGCATCCTCGATAAGATCGGAAGTGGGCTCTAATCCCTTAAAAACATGACCAAATACCTGATCAAATTTGTCAAGATTGCGTTCATCCTTTACCAGAGCCGAGCGCGACAAAAAATAAAAGTCCTCAACCTTGCGCCCGATTACCCCCTTGTCCAACGCTTCCATCAGCGTCAGGTATTCGCGCAAGGAGACCGGAACCTTGGCGGCGCGCAATTCAGAAAAGAAATTCAAAAACATGGTATGCAGAATAACCTAAAACCCGCCGGTGGGAAGTGTGTATTCAGTCTGATCCGGTTAAAAGGAATTCCAGTCTTTTATCGGTCCGTGCCACAGATATTTCAGTGATGGTTGCCGTGACAATATTCTGCGCAACAAATGGGTCATTAGCCACTCGTTTTTCCAGCTCTGTCGGCGAAGTATTATGGGCGATTATGGCACCGCCTGATCCTGATGCAAGGCTGCCCGAAACCAGAAAAATGCCATCATCAAAGCCGCCCCTTATCCAGTTGTTATGCTCCTGCATATAGTGGCTGGCTTGAGACTTATTGTCAGAAAATTCGAGTGCTATGAAAAACATTTTCTAATTCTCCTTGTGTTTAAGAGGGCGAGGCCCCAAAACGCTGCGACCATTCGGCCACTTGTTCGTCTTCGATTTTGGCAAACAATAATTCCGGCACCGTAAATTGCGACCGGCGCGGCAGTTTGTCCAATAGCACTGATCCTGCTTGATTGGGCCAGTTGCGATTTTCTTTCGGCACTCCCATGGCATCCAAAACCCTAGTGGCAGCATCGGGAATAAACACTTGCGCCACTATTGCCGACATTACCACCATATTAAGGGCGGTGCGCACGATCATTGCGGCCTTGTCCGGATCGGTTTTAATTACTGTCCACGGCGCAGCTTCGGCCAGATACTCATTGCCCAAAGCCCAGATGGCACGGGTCGCAGCAGCGGCCTTGCGATAGTCCATGGCCTGATGATGAGCGCTCAAAGCCGTTATCTGTGCGTCAAACTCAGCAAACAGTTTTTGCTCCAGCTCGCCAATAGTGCCGCCGTCCGGTATTTGTCCGTCAAATTTGGCATTTGCAAATTTAGTGATGCGGTTTACGAAATTCCCCAGTACATTGGCCAGATCCGAATTTACCACGGCCTGAAACTGTTCCAGCGTAAATGCGGCATCAGAGCTTTCTGGGGCATTGGCCATCAAATACCAGCGCCACATATCAGACGGAGCAATTCTGAGCGCCTGATCCATGAATATTCCACGGTTTTGCGAGGTTGAAAACTTGCCTCCATACCATGTGACCCAGTTAAAGGCTTTTAGCCGGTCAACAGTTTTCCATGGCTCGGCTGATCCTAACAGGGTGATGGGAAAACTTACCGTATGAAAGGCGACATTGTCTTTGCCCATGAATTGCACATAGGTTACATCGTCCGCGCCCTTGTCGGTACGCCACCAATCCTCCCATGTCTTGTCATTGGCTTCGGCCCATTCACTGGTTGCGCCAATATATTCAATTGGTGCGTCAAACCAGACATAAAATACCTTGTCCTCAAATCCCGGCCTTGGCTTGCCATCTTTTAATACCGGCACACCCCATGATAAATCCCGAGTAATAGCACGATCCTGCAGGCCCTCATCCAGCCATTTTAAGGCAATTGATCTGGCCAGAGATGGCCAGTCAACAGAAGCTTCAACCCAGTTGCGGATAGTATCCTGCATTGCTGCCTGTTTCAGGAATAAATGGGTGGTATCGCGCAGCTCCACATTCTTTGAGCCGGAAATCGCCGAATAGGGGTCGATCAGATCAGTAGGGTCAAGCAGTCGGCCGCAATCATCGCATTGATCGCCTCTGGCTTTTTCTGAGTCACAATGCGGGCAGATACCCTGCACATAGCGATCCGGAAGAAACCGCTTGTCATCAATGGAATATACCTGCCGCGAGGTGCGTTCCTCAATCAGCCCTTCTGCTTCCAGTTTTTGGGCAAAATGCTGTGTCAATTGGTGGTTTTGAGTGCTGGAGGAGCGGCCAAACCAGTCATAGGACAAGGCAAATCCCGTCCCGGCAGCCCTCTGTAATTCGTGTTGCTCATCACAATAGGTTTTAACGTCCTGTCCGGCAGCTTCTGCGGCCAGCTCAGCCGGGGTGCCGTGCTCATCGGTGGCACAGATATACAAGACCTCTGAGCCACGCAATCTTTCAAAACGCGCATAAATATCAGCAGGCAGCATGGAGCCGGCCAGATTGCCTAAATGCTTGACTCCATTGATATAAGGAAGTGCGGAAGTAATCAGAATTCGGTTCATATCAAAATTTTCATTCTCAAAGGCATCAATTATGCCTATATTACCAGTATTGGCAGGAGCTATCTGTCATGAATAAAGGGACAAGCACCGGCTGACAACAGGCAGAAGGTGCTAATTTAGGGGAGGTTAAAATGCCTAGGATTTTTGGGTTAAGCCTATTGGGGTGGATCGTAACCAGTATTGCTTTCTTTTTACTTGGCTATTTGTTTTTTGGCGTCATTTTTCTGGATAATATGACAGAATTGATGGGCTATGATGAAAACACGGTGATGAATTTTGGCTTTGGAGCGAGTCTGACGCTGGGGTTTGTTAATGTTGCTGTGACTTCTTTGGGTATTGGGCTGTTGTTAAAATGGTTAAAGGCAGAAGACATGGTAACAGCCATTAAATACGGCCTGTTTGCCGGATTGGTGTTTGCCATTACCACTGAGGCCTATGCCTGGGTTTATGGCAATTTCCCGATTGAGATGGCGATTATTGATGGCGTTTATATCCTGATCGGTTATTCTATGGTTGCAGCAATCTGGTCAATTTTTGACTAGGATTCAGACAGTGGTGAGTTTGGGTAAAGATGAGGCTTTGCGCCGGACTTAAGTTTGAACATAAGTCCAACTAAGGCTACTAATTCATGCCATTATCATTGCAGGGATGAACTTACGGCCTTCGCGTAAGTGACGGTCAGTGGTAAGGGGCACTCTTAAGGGTCACTTATAGGGTCACTTGTCAGGGTCAGTGCAAATTTTGCTGTCCCTTGGGTGATACTTCTCGCACCCTGTAATCATACCCAAAAAGCACTTGTTGGTAATAAACTTACCCTTAAATGACCCTTGTGGGTACTGACTGACCCTTACAATAAGGGGATAAGTGATAATGATGCCCGCACTTGCCAGAACTGTTATAATGTAAGGGCTGGGGGGCCGCGCACCCAAACAAATGCTCTTTGACAGGTAAATATTTCTTCTCAAGGCCTATAAAACAAAAGGGTTTTGGCACTTGCCTGCGATTAAATAAACCGGCAGTCCAATAACTCCCCCTGCGCCTGCCCGGCTCTTATCCAACGGGGAAAACAGAATAAGCGCTTTTCCAAAGCTCAAGTTTTGGAAAATCAAGTCACAAGCTCGGCCATAAGTTCAGCCACCGGGCCTTGAGGGTCTGGCCGGGCGCTCTGGTCGTTCCGGGCGCTCAGGACGTGTTGGTCGTTCTGGCCTTTGCATTCGATCCGGGCGGGTTGGCCGTACTGGTTTGCGGGTAGTTTCTGGGCGCATCACAGGCGGTTTATCGGCATTGGGGCGGACCATATCTGGTTGTGGAGCCGGTTTGCCCTGCGGCGGACGCTGATTGTCTGTGTCTGTTGCTGGCGCCGGATGAGGTGGCTCCATAGTTTGGTTGTTTTCGGATCGCCCGGTGACTGGTACCGGGCTGTTGGCCTCCTCACCGGCATTTGCTTCTTCTGGCGCTATGTCCCGGTTTGTTTCAGGATCATTCGCCGTCCTGTTTTCCGTAGGTGCTTGATCTGTATCCGGTGTATGTCGCTCGCCAGTTTGGTTTTCAGGCTTTTCTATCGGTTTTGGCACAGCAGGGCGGACAGGAGTTTCTGGTCGCAATTGTTGTACTCGCTGAGGTCGATCCGGAGTTTCTGGCACGGTATTTATGGGCTGGGCCGGTATTGGTTGCTCCGGGGCAGCCTCCCGTCGTGCCGGAGGTATTTGAGTGCTCGCTGGTTCAGGTTTTTGCATAAATTCGGTTATGGCAGGTGTGATATCCTGCTGATGGATCTGTTTGATCTGTAATTTTCCACCCAGAACCGGGCCGCTTACCACAATCAGACGCTCTGTAAGCTCTGCCGATTCCGTAATGCCCAGCTTATAGCCATATAAAACCATATCTCCTGCAATCTGCTGCGGGTAGCCACTAAGGGAAAGCCTGGTGACCTCTGGTGGAAACGGGGTTTTAGGCTGTGTGGGCAGCCTGGGTGCCATATCCGGCGCAGGATCAATCCTGCTGGCGATTATGGTGCCATCAGGGCGGGTAAAGCCGCTAATGGCTAGTGTGGTTCCAATGGCAGGCGCAGTGCCCTTGGCGGGCAGGGTGATGGAAGTTCCCTGTATTTGGATGAGACCGGGCGCTGAGGCTTCAACTACGCCGATGATGGAGTGACGGATTTCAATAGAAACTGCCTGCTTGCTGCCGTCTGGCATTTCCTGTGCCAGCACCTGCACAATCTGGCCTATTTTCAGATCAGCTATTGATCCGCTCTGGCTGTCAATGGTGATCGGGGTGTCATCGTCATAAATGATCCGGTCATTATTGACATATATGCTGCCAAAACGATCAATGCGGCCAATATAGCCGGTATTTATGCCGGTTCCGCCGACACCGCCTTCGCCGCCATTTATGCCGGTTCCGCCAATGCCTCCTGGCCGCAGCAATAGCAAAAATAGCACTGCCAACAGCCCAAAGAAGACAGCAATGGAAGAGGGGCCGCGCAAAGATATAATACGATTATTCATCAGACTCCCCTTCTGAATTATCTTCAGTATTATAGAAATATATACCAAAAGTCATGCGCTGATTAGTATTACCACTGTCCCGGTCACGAATTTCCAGCTCTTGCGCCCTT
>JALSYJ010000188.1 GCA_027071965.1 Robiginitomaculum sp.
CTCAGCAACTCAGGATATTGCTCTGGATGCATGGCGTATTGAAAGCGCCGAAAATGATGAGCAATTGGCCCTGGTGTCATCGGCATTTCTGCTGGGCTATCGGGCAGCCTTGCTAATCACTGATGCCTTGATTTTAATCGTTGTTGCTAAAACCGGCTGGAGCCAGTCATATTTTTTGCTGGCGGCGGCCATGGGCATTGGCATTACCGCCACCTTGTTTGCTGCGGAGCCACCAGAGAGGCGCTCGGCGCACACCATACAAGCTGTAATCTGGTCGTTTCGCGGCATGTTTGATGCGGTTGCCGGGCCGTTTATTACTTTCTTCAAGGCTCACGGAAAATCCGCATTATTGATGCTGGCTGCCATCAGTCTTTACCGGCTGGCAGATTTTGTGATGGGCCCAATGGCAGGGCCCTTATATCTTGATCTTGGCATATCCAAGGAGGTAATAGGCACTGTCCGCGCCACAAATGGATTGATTGCAACTATTGCGGGGGTAGGCTTTGCCGGACTTTGCGCAATTCGTTTCGGGTTTGTGCGAACCTTAATTGCCGGTGCAATTTTGGGACCTGGGTCGAATGTCGCATTTTCCTTATTGGCGTGGTCTGGCGGTGACATATGGGTTTTTAACCTTGCAATGATTATTGATAATTTTTCCGGTGGCTTTGCCGGTGCAGCTCTGGTGGCATGGATGTCGAGCCTGACCAGCGCAGGCTATACGGCCTCTCAATATGCGTTAATGTCGTCATTCTATGCTATTTTGGGTAAGTTCCTAAAAGGGTTTTCAGGCAAGGTTGTGGACTTGCTGGAGCGCAGCTTTGATCTTGCCACGGCCTATTCCCTGTTCTTTTTTGGTACTGCACTAATTGGCATACCGGCGGTTATTTTGTGCCTGATGGTTTCACGCTCTTTGGCAAAAGAATCCGGTTAGAGTACATTTTTAAGCATTTCGACTGCAAAACCCGCCCCGATAATAGCGAAGCGGTAGGGCATGAAATATCCGCAAGTGACGGTTGTGGGCGAGGGTCAGTGGCGAGGGCCATCCTTAGGGTCTCTCTTAGGGTCAACGTGATTTTTCGCTGTCCCTTGAGTGATACTTGAGGTGCCCTGTAATCATACCAAAATAGTACTTTTTGATAACCAGATGACCCTTAAATGACCCTTAAGAACCATGACTGACCCTTGGGATAAGGGGATAAGTGCAAAACCTGCCCCCACTTACCAGAACTGTTATAATATAAGGGTTGGGGCCAAAGTTCCCGGCAAATGAGCTCTTTGACAGGTAAATATTTCTCCAAACCCTAAAAACAAAAGGGTTCTGTGCGTCACTTCCCGGGTGCAGGCAAAGCTGAAAATCCAAATATCTTGCTCCTGCTCTGGCCACTATCCACCGGGGAAAATAGGAAACAGTTTTTTCTGCGCTAAAATTATAACATCGCTAGAGAGTTTTGCTGAAAATGCAAATCCCTGTTTATCGCATTTTTGAACCGCAAAACCGGTTCCCACTTTTGCTAAAAATGCAAATCTTCATCTGTCGCATTTATTCAACCGCAAAACTTACGCTCAAGTAGCGAAGCGGTAGCGCAAGCAACGCGCTCAAGTAGCGAAGCGGTAGCGCAAGCAAAGAACTTCCCACTTTTGCTAAAAATGCAAATCTTTATCTGTCGCATTTTTGAACCGCAAAACCGGTTCCCACTTTTGCTAAAAATGCTCGTTAACGCTCTTCTACTCCGGCGGCGTAAGCTGCAAAACTTGCCATGTTTACGATCTCGGAGACACTGGCGCCAAGTGAACAAATCTGCACAGGCTTTGACAAGCCGGTCAGCAAGGGGCCGATTACCGTGGTTTGACCAAGTACCGAGAGCAATTTGGTTGAGATCGAGGCAGAGTGTACTGCTGGCATTATCAATACGTTGGCCGGTTCACTTAATCTGGCAAATGGATACATTTGTCGCGCTATCGGATCTAGCGCCACATCAGCAGAAATTTCGCCCTCATATTCAAAATTGGCGTTGGCTCGTTCGTCAAGTATCCGTACTGCCTGACGAATATTCTGGCTGCGCTCACCGCCTGGATTGCCAAAATTTGAATAAGATAAAAACGCCACCCTTGGCACAAATCCCAAATGCCGGACTGTTCTGGAAGCTTCCACAGCAATATCCGCCAATTCCTCTGAATCGGGAAATTCGGTTACATTTGTGTCGGCAATAAACACCGTATGACCCTTGGTAAGGGCAATGGACAGGCCCAGCACCCGCCTGCCCTTTGCCGGGTCAATTGCCCGTAAGACATCCTTTAGGGTAATATCATAATTGCGAGTGATGCCGCTAACCATTGCATCGGCATCACCAAGGGCCAGCATGCAAGAGGAAAACACATTGCGATCATTATTGATCAGGCGCTGCACATCACGGCTTAAATATCCCCTGCGTTGCAGTCTTGCGTATAAATAGTCAAAATAATCGGGATTGCGATCCGAGAGCATGGCATTGCAAATTTCAAGATCCGCAGTTTCATCAAGCCCGGCAATCTTCATATTGCGTTTAACCTGTTGCTCCCGTCCAATCAATATGGCTTTGCCAAAGCCCTGATTTTGAAAGGCATAGGCGGCGCGAATCACTGCTGGCTCCTCGCCTTCAGCAAAGACAACCGTTTTTGGCGAGCTGCGCACCGTGCTGTGAATGGTTTGAATAAGGGCTGCTGCCGGATCCAGCCGTTGAGCCAGTTGATCGCGATAGGCACCCATATCGGCAATGGGTCGCCGGGCCACACCGCTTTTCATTGCAGCTTCGGCCACATAGGGTGGAATAAATGAGATCAATCTGGGATCGAAGGGTGCTGGAATAATATAGTCCCGGCCAAAACTGGGGCGTGCTCCATGATAGGCTGCGGCAACCTCGTCGGGCACATCCTCGCGGGCAAGCTCGGCCAAGGCCCGGGCACAGGCAATTTTCATGTCCTCATTGATGGTTCGGGCTCGCACATCAAGGGCACCGCGAAAAATATATGGAAAACCCAGAACATTAT
>JALSYJ010000189.1 GCA_027071965.1 Robiginitomaculum sp.
AGCGAGGACGCAAAGGCGACAATACCATAACGCGAGCAACGACCATAAGTAGGCTTCATTCCGACCAGTCCGGTAAAAGCCGCAGGCTGGCGGATTGAACCTCCAGTATCAGTGCCGGTTGCTGCCAAACACAAATCCGCAGCCACAGCCGCGGCCGAGCCACCAGAGGAGCCACCGGGCACTATTGCGGCATTGGAACCTGCTCGCTGCCAAGGACTGATAACATTGCCATAGGCGCTGTTCTCATTGCTTGATCCCATGGCAAACTCGTCCATGTTGAGCTTGCCCAGCATTACCGCGCCATCATCCCAGAGTTTTGCCGTTACTGTACTTTCATAAGGCGGGGTAAACTCGCCTAAGATTTTGCTGCCCGCACAGGTTTTAACGCCGTCAACGCAAAACAAATCTTTAATGCCGATGGGCGCGCCTTCTAATATGCCGCCTTCACCTTTGGCAATTTTGGCATCAGACGCATCAGCCATTTCATAAGCTTTGTCCGGGGTTTCGGTCAAATAAGCATTAAGGCCGCGCGCCTGCTCCATTGCCTCCAGATGAGCTTGCGTGATTTCACGAGATGAAAATTCCTTATTACGCAAACCGGAAACAGCTTCGCTTAAACTAAGTTTTGTAAGGTCATTCATTATTTTACTGGCCTATTCAACTGCTTTGGGCACAACAAAAAAGCCCTCTTCGGATTTTGGCGCATTGGCCAATACCTTGTCCCGGATGTTGCCGTCGGTCACTTCATCACTGCGCAGGTGTATCTGTGTTTCCACCGCCGAGGTCATCGGCTCCACCCCGCCCACATCAACTTCATTTAGCTGTTCAATCCAGCCCAACAAGTCATTCAGCTCTTTGGCCAATGGCTCCAGTCGTTCTTCTGGCACGTCTAGACGAGCCAGCCTTGCAATTTTTTTGACATTTTCAGCATCAACTGACATCGGTTTTCTTTCGTAATCCTTGAGCAAAACGAAGCGGTACCAAGAGTGCCGCAAGCGCGCAAGGGCAATACAGGGTTTTGCTTGGGTTTTACCATAAATACGGCTACAGAATGATCATGCCGATTGTTACTTCATCCGAATTGCCTGCTAACGGTGCCTTGCTTGGTATTGATCCTGGAACCAAAACCATAGGGCTGGCGGTTTCTGATCGCCGCCGCAGTATTGCTACTGGTATCACTACCATAAACAGAAGCAAATTTGCCAAGGATGCAGCCGGTATTTTCGACCTTTACGATGTGCGTGATTGTGTGGGTATTGTGTTGGGGCTTCCCATTCAAATGGATGGCAGTGAAGGCTCCAGAGCCCAGTCGGTGCGCGCCTTTGCCCGTAATTTGCTAGGTTTGCGGGACATTCCCATATTGCTATGGGATGAGCGCTTATCCAGTTCGGCTGTTGAGCGCACCCTGATTGAGGCCGGAACCCGCCGCAATAAACGCAAAACCGTAATCGACAAGTTAGCTGCTGTTTATATTTTACAAGGAGCTTTGGATTTTCTGCGAAATAACAGACCCTGATTCTAAATCGGCTCACATTTAGCCGGAATTATCAAGGTGGTGGTTTTTACAGGAATATTTTTATTTATGCTGCAAGCTGGCAGGTGACAGTTTGGCTCCGGCGCGTTAGCAATACGCATGGCTTATACTTCGCTTCGTGAATTTTTGGATGAACTGGAAACCGATGGCTTATTGCGCCGGGTGACGGAGCCGGTTTCCACCGATCTTGAAATGACCGAGATCGGGACCCGGCTGATCGCCAGCGGTGGCCCGGCGGTATTGTTTGAAAATGTTATCAATGAGCGCGGGGAAAAATCTGAGTTTCCGGCATTGATCAATTTATTTGGTACCGTTGAGAGGGTGGCACGGGCGGTAACCCTTGGCGGCAGTTCAAGGCACACGGCCAAGGAATTGCGTGAAGTTGGTGAATTGTTGGCATTTTTGCGCCAGCCCGACCCTCCAAAGGGTGTTGGTGAGGCCTTGAAGATGGCGCCACTGATCAAAACCATTTTGATGATGAAGCCAAAAACCGTGCGCAAGGCTCCCTGTCAGGAAATAGTGTGGACGGGTGAGGATGCCGATCTGGATCGCCTGCCAATTCAAACCTGTTGGCCGGGTGAGCCTGCGCCATTGATTACCTGGCCGCTAGTGGTCACCAAGGGGCCGGGCGGCGCACCCACTGATAGTCCCAATTTGGGTATTTACCGGATGCAAAAGCTGGGCAAGCATCAAACCCTAATGCGGTGGCTGGCTACACGCGGCGGCGCGCAGCAATTTGCGCGTTGGAAGTCCGCTAACCCAGGTGAACCAATGCCTCTTGCAGCCGTTATTGGTGCAGATCCTGGAACTATATTGGCGGCGGTTACCCCAATCCCCGATACTCTTTCGGAATATCAATTTGCCGGCCTGTTGCGCGGAGCAAGGGTGGATCTTGTCAATTGCAAGACGGTGCCCTTGCAGGTTCCGGCACAAGCTGAAATCGTGATCGAGGGATTTGTTGACCCCGAAGCCACGGCACCTGAAGGCCCCTATGGTGATCATACGGGATATTACAATTCGGTGGAGGAGTTTCCGGTTTTTAATGTATCAGCCATTACCATGCGCAACAACCCGATTTACCTGACCACCTATACCGGCAAGCCGCCGGACGAACCAAGCGTATTGGGTGAAGCCTTGAACGAGGTGTTTATTCCACTGATTCAACAGCAATTTCCTGAGATTGTGGATTTTTGGCTTCCGCCTGAGGCCTGCTCTTACCGGATTGCAGTGATCTCTATGAAAAAGGCCTATGCCGGACATGCAAAACGGTTGATGATGGGGGCCTGGTCATACCTTCGTCAGTTTACCTATACCAAATGGTTGATACTGGTTGATGAGGATGTGGATGCCCGCAACTGGAATGAAGTAATGTGGGCAATATCAACCCGCATGGATCCGGTGCGCGATTGTGTTCCGGTGGAAAATACACCAATTGATTATCTTGATTTTGCCTCTCCGATATCTGGCCTTGGCTCCAAGATGGGGCTTGATGCCACCAATAAGTGGCCGGGGGAGACAAGCCGTGAATGGGGCCATGAAATTACCATGGACGAGAATGTAATTGCTGCAGTTACCGCAAAATGGGAAAAATTGGGGTTGTAGAGTTTAAGTGACCGCCAGTGTCAGCGCGCTAATATTTGATGCCAAGGTGAGTCTTGGGTCTGTTCTAGTATTCTGAATTACTGGTAATCCAGTTTTCTGGACGATGAGCTACAGCCATATCGTTATTATACGAACAATATGCCCAATATTAGCAGCAATACCCAGGCAATTATCAATATACCAAGATAAACCACATCCAGCAGTAATGTACGCAATGCTGAAATTACCGGGCCTTGCTCATAGACCTGCCGGTGCAGACGATAGAGATAAAAATTGCTCCATCCAATGAAAATCACAGTAGTGATTATTGGTCCACTGAGTAAATTGGTAATAACCAGCAGGCTCAAGAGCAAAAACAAGAAGGCATGAAAATGCAAAGCTGCAACCATATGGTCATATATAAATAAATCACGTCTCCAGAAAAAGCTGATTGCAAGCAATAGTCCATAAACCGGGGCCAGAACAAAAGCCACTCTTGGCGCCCATTGACTTATTGTGGAAATATATCGCCCTGGGTCACGGATTACGGTTTCAATATTATTTGCCAGGAACCGGCGGGTTTCCAAGCTCAGCCATGGCATGGATTGTGGTTGGTTTTCTTCCAGATCATTTGATTTGGCAAGAATTTGCAGACACTCGGGACTTATTTCCTCTGGAATTAGCTCCTGCTTAACAGCGCAAATGGATATCTCATTAAAGTTGCCTTCATGAGCAGTTTCCTTGTTTAGCGGGCTAATTGTCCGATCGGCATGTTCCGTGTCCTGTAATTTTTGATCAGCAAGGGGGTTTGTATCTGCATCAGAGCTTATTATTGTTTTAGTGCGATCAATGGCATCTTGGACCACTGTCTGGGCCAGATCATTTGCCGTGCTTTTGGGCAGGTTTTTGCTCAAATGCTCTTGTAAATGTTCAAGGTCGGCAAGTGTTTTATGATCTGCTGGTTTAGCTACCTGCTCGTGACTGGTAGCTGGTTCAATTACGTATTGGTTATCAGTAGATGGCCTTTGTACTATAATGGCGAAGGTCAAAAAGAATAAAATGGCACTGCCCAGAAACAACTTAAATGGTTGAATAAATGGCTTTCTGATTCCGGTTAGATAGTGTCTGGTTATCTCTCCTGGTTTGAGCAGTAATGGCATGACCGTCTGCCAGATTCGGCCATCAACCCCAAACAGGCCATCAAAAACCCCGATAAAAAGCGACCATAGAGGACGATGAAATGTGTCTGCGACCTGACCGCATCTGTGGCAATAGCGTCCTTGCAGTTTTGTCTGGCAATTGGAGCAGTTGCCAATTGGAGTTCTGGAGCGAAAAAGCGATTGCCGATCATCTGCTCTTTGCCGAATTTCTTCGGGACTAAGAGTTGATGCTGCAATTGCATCACTTGTTGCCGTAGCAATAAGTTCTTCTTCCATAACCCCTCACAATAGCGCAATCGGCAAAGTTTAGGCCGCTGATTGCATTATCGCAAGGTCAAGATCAATTCCGGTAATAAAGTTTTGGTTTATTCGGCAAAACACAAAAACCGTGAGCGATGTATATCAACAATATTATCAACCCAGCCGGTTATCTTTGGATTAACCAGCGCCCGGTTCACCAGAAACCACATTGGAATAATCGGCATGTCATCAAGCATGATACGTTCGGCTTCTTTCATCATTTCAGCTCGTTTCATCATATCCATTTCACGATTGGCCATATCCATTATCTCGTCATATTCAGAGTTTGAGTATCTGGAATAATTCATGGCTCCGGCGCGGGTCTCCATCAGATACAGGAAATTGCTGGCATCATTAAAGTCAGCAATCCAGCCACCATCGCCTACGGAGAAGTCTCCGCTGCGAAGATTTGCATAATGAATCTGGGTCTCAACTTGTGCTATGGTTACATTTACCCATGGCGCAATATTATTCCAGTCACTTTGCACCGAAGGTGCGGCGGCTGGATTGTCACCTGTAGAACGATGAGCAAATTCAAATTGCAACGGATTGTCAGGGCCAAAGCCAGCTTCGATCAACAGCTCTTTTGCCTTTTGCTTTCTTTCTTCAAATGGCAGCTTGGCCCAGCTTGCCACAGCGCCATCAGGGTAATTTCCAATACCCGGAGGAACCATCGAATAAGCTGGAATATAGCCTGATTTAATTACCTGCTTGGTGATGTGATCACGATCAAGGGCCATGGCCAGTGCCTGACGAACCCTTTTGTCATCAAAGGGCTTAACCGTTGTATTAAAAGAAAAATAGGTCAGGCCAAGATAGGGGTGCACCCGCACATATCCGGGCAGTTCCTTGTTCAAAAAATCCATTTTACGTCCAGGAAAATCATTGTTCACATCAAGGCGGCCTTCACGAACCTGCCGTTCTGCGGTGTTGTTGTCGGTAATGGCGTAAAAATAAATTTCGTCGAGACAAACATTTTCATTATCATAAAAGTCAGGATTACGTACCAATTGTACAAAATCATTGGTTCGCCAGCTTTTTAGCTTATAGGGGCCATTAACCTGAATATTTTCTGGCTGTATCCACTTTGATCCAAACTCCTTGACCACATGTTCAGGGATTGCAAATGTTGTGTAATGAGTGAGCAGTCCAGTAAGATAAGGCGCCGGATATTCCAGCTCAATCCGTAAGGCTTTTGGCCCGATTGCGGTAACCCCAAGGGCATCAACCGGCATTTCTTCGGAATTGACCGCCGCAGCGTTTTTAATCGGATACAATAATGAAGCGTATTGCGCCTGGGTTTCCGGGTTTAAGATGCGTCTGAAACTAAAAACAAAATCACTCGCCTTTACCGGCTCACCATCTGACCATTTGGCATCAATCAGTTCAAATTCCCACGTTAATCCGTCTTCACTGGTATTCCAACTTTTGGCCATGCCTGGAATCGGCTCTCCAGCAGCATTCTCGGTAAACAGACCAATGAACATGTCGCCGATAATATTGTTTTCCCATGTGCCGCTGGCCAGATGTGGATCAAGCGATAACGGCTCAGCAGAATTGCCACGGTGTAAAACCTTGGCATCAGTATTTTGCTGTTCAGGTGCAGAGCACGCACTTAATGCCAATAATCCTGCTAAAATCCAGCTATAACTTTTTAGAAATTTGACTAACATTTTTACTCCTCAAAAGACCAAAGGGCCCATACGGTTTATCTGGAATTCGATAAAATATCGTCGACAACGCCTACGGAATGTTTAAACTCTATTCGTTTATTGCGCTACCCTGAACTGGAATTTTCTGATGTTTCGAGTACTTTTAGCTGGCAGGCTTGCTTATAACTACTTTTTTGAGTTACGCGGTAGGTTGCGTCAAATCCCTATGAAAAGAATAAGCAATGCGCTTGGCGTGGTTTTGCTTGCGGGTGTTATTGCCGGGCCATTTACCCATGCTATTGCCGCTGAGGATATGGCAAGCAGCTCTGCCTTAAATGATATTTATTCCTGTGCTGCCATAGAAGATGATGACAAGCGTCTGGCCTGTTTTGATCGGGCAGTAAAATCAGTAAAATCCGCAGAAGAAACCGGAGATCTGGTGGCTGTGGATAAAAGCCAGGTACAGACTTTGCAGCGTGAGGCCTTTGGATTTAATCTGCCCAGCCTGCCTAAATTCCGCATCCCGACACTGGTGCGCCGACAGGCTGCAAAAAATAATATCAGCGAAACCGCACCGTCTGATATTGCTGAAGAACCTGCAAACAGCGCGCAGGTGTTGGAAAAAACCAAAACCGGCGAAATAAGCAAAATTGTGTACAGCATTGCCAGAATCAAGAAAAGGGCCAATGGAAAACTGGTGTTTTATCTGGAGAATGGGCAGGTATGGGCGCAGACAAATCCGAAAGATATTAATCTTCCCCGCAATGTTGAGGGTCTAAAGGCTGAAATCAAGAAAGCTGCCTTTGGTACTTATCTTTTACGGATCAATGGTAAAGGCGGGGCGATAAGGGTGCGGCGCACTCGTTAGGATACTTTTAGGTTCAAAATGAACTAATTATCAACCGCAAAAAACTGTTTCCTCATTTCCCCACAGGATAACAGGCAAATGCAAAGGCGATTTGTACGACTGCCTGTTAAAATTGCCTGCGCGATGCGAACCGGCAAAACCCTTGAAATTATTGGGTTTAAGGAAAGATTCACTTGTCAAAGAGCGTGCTTGTCGGGGACTTTATCCCAACTCTTACATTATAACAGGTTTTGGGATTGGCGGGCGCCTTTTACACTTATCCCCTTATTGTAAGGGTCAGTCAGTACTTCTTAGGGTCATTTTAGGGTAAGTTTATTACCAATAAGTGCTTTTTGGGTGTGATTACAGTGTCTCTCAAGTATCAACAAGGGACAGCAAAAAATTACGCTGACCCTTAGCGCTGACCCTATCAGTGACCCTCGTCACTGATCCTCACCCGCAACCGTCACTTACGTCCTACGCCCCGTCCGTCGCGAGAATTCTTACTTCTGCACTGCAAATGCTAGTGCCGATAAATTCAAATGACCATTCTGAACTGGCGGGCACCAGTAATAGGCACCTGTAATTGGTCGTGAGAACCGAAACAAACCATCAACAATGCCATCATCAAGACCAGCCATGCGGCGCATCTGAGCTTCAAACGCGTCAAATGATTTGCCAAAGGCCACAAAATTAAGCCCTTCGCCGGTTTCATTGGCCCACGGCATGGAGCGCCGCAGCAAGAAAGCTTCCGGCTCAAAGTCTTCCTGGGCAGTTCGTTTAACATGAGCAAAAGCCGGAGCATTAGCCAGTTCCAGATTATCACTTTGCCTGCGCCCAATAATATTGTCCTGATCCTGCTGTGATAAAGCTGCCATGACGTTCAAGTCATGCTTCCATTTTTGAACAGCTACAAAGCTGGATCCTGATAATTGCTTGTCATGGCCTGCATAAAGGGCGGCAGCGATTGCATCATCTCCTTGCGGGTTTTCGGTTCCATCCTCATAGCCACTTAAGTCCAGTCCTGTTTTGTACAAGAAGCCATCAAGCAAATGAGTTGTGTAGAACGCTTCTTGCAACAAGTTTTGACAGGTTCTGGCGGCGTGCATGGCTTGGCCCGGGTCGGTTGCGCGACTCCATATCCAAAGGTCGGTTTGCGTGGATGGTATTTCACAGCCAACACCGGTTAAGGAGGTAAATGCTCGGTGTTGAGCCAATGGTAGTCCAAGTTCCCGAACCAGCGCCGGGCCAAGCCCGATAACAAATTGCTCACCCAGATTTAGCCCGGCCAATTTGCGCAAGGCGAATGCCTTGTCGGCGCCAGGTATTGCAAACATTTCCAGATATCTTGCGTGTTCTGGCAGATCAGCCAGTATTCCTGCTTGCGCCGTGTCCATTGCAATCTCCTGTTATTAAACCATTTTCAAGTACCAGCAGAACCGGTTTTTATTTTATGGTCAAGCCCTGTTACTTTGGGCACATCACAGCTACAACTTTGCAGATGAGTCCGGGGGCGATATGGCTAAGAAATTCGATGCAATAATAATTGGCGGTGGTCATAACGGCTTGGTCTGCGCTTTTTATCTGGCCCGTGCCGGAATGCGGGTACAGGTTCTGGAGCGCCGGCATGTGATAGGTGGTGCAGCGGTTACAGAAGAATTCCACCCCGGCTTTAGAAATTCGGTGGCCAGCTATACAGTAAGCCTGTTACAGCCAAAAATTATTGAGGATATGAAGCTGGTTGAGAACGGTTATCGGGTAATTGAGCGCCCGGTTTCAAACTTTCTGCCACAAGAAGACGGTGGATATCTTATGCTGGGTGGCGGTCTTGCGCGCACTCAGCAGGAGTTTCGCAAATTCTCTGATCATGATGCTGATATTCTGCCGCAATATTATCAGGCTCTGGAACAGGTGGCCGGGGTTTTGCGAAATCTGGCCTTGCAGGTGCCGCCCAATTCAGGTGACGGCCTAGGCAGTCTTGTTGCAGCAATAAAGCAGGGGGCTTCTCTGGCAGGACTGACTATTGAACAGCAAAGAAATGTTCTGGATTTATTTACAAAAAGCGCAAGGGCATATCTTGATGGCTGGTTTGAAAGCGAAGCGGTCAAGGCGGCATTTGGGTTTGATTCTGTAGTCGGGAACTATGCCAGCCCTGATACTCCGGGCAGTGCCTATGTATTGCTGCATCATGTATTTGGCGAGGTGAATGGCAAAAAGGGTGCGTGGGGTCATTGTGTTGGCGGCATGGGTAATATTACCCGTCTTATGGCAAAGGCTTGTACTGACCTGGGCGTCAAGATCAGCTTAAACAGCACTGTTGAACAGGTTTTGATACATGACAATCAGGCAATCGGTGTTCGTTTGCAAGATGGAAACAAGCTGTTTGCCAAACGGGTAATAAGCAATGTGGGGCCAAAACTTTTATATCAGCAATTGATAAAGCCTGAGTATTTATCAGCAGATTTTCTAAAGCGTATCAGGGGATTTCAAACCGGCTCCGGCACATTTCGGATGAATGTGGCACTATCTGAACTGCCAAAGTTTACCTGCAAGCCGGAGCAGGGCGAGCATCACCAAAGCGGTATCATTCTGGCTCCGACACTCGATTATATGGACAAGGCATTTATGGACGCCAAAAACTATGGCTGGTCACGGCGGCCAATCGTGGAAATGCTTATTCCCTCTACTGTTGATGACAGCCTTGCCCCTGTTGGCTGTCATGTGGCCAGCCTGTTTTGTCAGCAATTTGCCCCTGTTTTGCCAAATGGTCAGAACTGGGATGATGTGCAGGATGATGCAGCAAATACAATATTGGATACGGTGGAGGAATACGCTCCGGGGTTTAGATCTTCGATTTTGGGGCAAAGCCAATTATCACCAAAGGGCTTGGAAGATACCTTTGGACTTGTGGGCGGTGATATTATGCACGGCAATATGACTATAGACCAATTGTGGTCGGCACGCCCGGTATTGGGTAATGCCAGTTATCGCGGCCCGCTGGAAGGCTTGTATATGTGCGGCGCAGGCACCCACCCTGGAGGCGGAGTAACCGGGGCTCCGGGCCATAATGCAGCCAAGGTGGTTTTACGGGATCGCAATCCCTTGCGCAGCGCTTTTGGATTATGAAAGCAAGGACACTTTGTCGCAGTTCTTGAAAATTCACATAAATTTGATGAAATTGAGGTGGTATTGTACTGCCTTCATGTGTAGAGGAAGGCATCAATTAGGTAAAAGTATGCGTTCTTTGTTCCAGATAACTCCGTTTAGCACAATTTTCATGCTGGTCATGGTGCTGGTGGTCGGAATTATTGTGCCTTCGGCAAAGGCTGGAACAGTAATGCCAATGAGCCAAAGCAATTATATACAAACAGAAGCCATGCAGGCCGAAGCAGAAACTGGATCGCTAATGCCAGGTGCAATTGATATGTCCGGCACCTATTGTCAGCAAAACCGGGATAATGTTTCTGATATTGATTGCGTGCTGTCATGCGCCACAATTTGCGTAAGCTCAGTATATTTTCCTGCGCTTCAGCACTTGAACGATTTAGCAAGTGCCCAGTCACATTCTACACCGGCAAATACCGGGAATTTTTCTTTTGCATTGGCTCTGGCTACCCCTCCTCCTCGAATCTAATCATCAAATTAACTTTTGCTGTGCATGTCCTGTACAGTGAAGGGGCGCTTTTGGCGCCGGAATTTATAGAATTTGATCTTGAGACAGGAAGCCAATATGACCTCCATCCTATCAAAATACATATTTGCCATTGTGCTTGCCGCGCTTATTGCTGTGCCAGCAATTGCCCAGGAAAAGCTGGACATCGATGAAAGTGTAACAATCGCATTACAGGCAAATGACCCCAGCGTTGAGTTGTTTGAACAAAGAGCCAAAGCGCTGGAAGACCGGGCTGTTTCCGACAGCCAGTTACCTGATCCGGTATTTAGCACCCGCATGCAAAGCGTGCCGCTTTCTTCACTGGACATCAATCGCGAAGGCATGACCCAACTGGCATTTGGGGTAAGGCAGGCTTTTCCCAAAGGAAAGAGCCTTGCCCTGACCAAAGAAAAACGTCTGGCCGAAGCTTTGGCCGAACGCCATAACAAGGAACTTCGCAATCGTGAAATAACCCTGCAAACCAGAGTCTCATGGCTGGATTTGTATTATTGGGAACAGGCCAAAATCATTACCGATGCCACAAGAGAAAAAGTGCTTGAGTTAAGTGAAGTCTCTGAGGCCAATTATGCAAGTGGCCGCGGAGCCGCGCAAAACGTGTTGCGGATTGATCTTGAATCATCACTGCTTGAAACCCGTCTGGTTGAACTGGATCGCAAGGCTGATATTGCCAAGGCTGATCTGGCCCGGCTTATCGGAATTGCCAATGCCGCTCGTCCCTTGCCGGAACAATTGCCGTCATTCTCGGCATTGCCCACCGCCCAGCAGATCCAATCGGATCTGGTGCGCCATCCAAGTGTCAAGGTTTTTGATGCCAAGATTGCCGCCAGAGACCGTGATGTGGATATTGCTGCAGAACAATACAAACCCGGTTTTGCCATAGATGCGGCCTATGG